>NZ_JABUEX010000038.1:0-24888 GCF_013314835.1 Syntrophothermus sp. | reverse complement strand
GAAGTGAATGCGGACGAACTGAATTTGCCGGCAGAGGTAGCGCGAAAACTGAAAGGTAAGCGAGTAACCATCGTGGAGGTGCGCGAGGGATTTCTTCTCAAACCTGTGGAAGATCCAATTCGTGAGGTACGGGGGATTTTAAAGGGAAAGGGCTTTGACGTAGAAAAATACCTGCAGTCCAAGCAATTGGAAAAGGATCTGGAAACATGAGCGAGTATTATGTGCTTGATGCCTGTGCCCTCATTGCCTTTCTGAACGACGAAGCTGGCGCGGATGTTGTGGAAGAACTGCTGCGAAAATCTAATCATCATGAGCCCAATTTGTTCCTGCACCGGCTAAACCTCCTGGAGGTTTACTACGGTATCTATCGCGAAGTAGGCCCGGAGATAAGTGAACAGGTATTGGGAAAAATACGGGCACTACCTGTTACCGAAGTCACTGAGATTACCCAGGAGGTTTTTCTTGAGGCTGGCAGGTTGAAAGCGACTTACAGGTTGTCTTTAGCGGACTCAATAGCGGCCGCGGAAGCAAAAGTCCGCGGTGCCAGCCTTGTAACTGCGGATCACCATGAGTTCGACCTTATTGCTACCAGGGAAGATATCGCGTTCCGCTGGATAAGGTGATTCCTTACTCCGAATAGCCTCTGTTCCAACACTCTTCACTGTTCAGGTGAGGAGCTTTTTTATTGCCCCAAAATGCCCAAAAACTAAGATCGATCACATCAGGAGGTACTGACAAAGTTGCGTAACCGATGCCTCCGCACTTTCATTTTGCAAAAACTCCTTAACGGTGGCCAAGTCTCCCTCTAGCTCGTCCTCAGTGGACAGGGAGAGTCCTTACCTTAACTTTGTCTTCGGTCACAGAAATTATAGCTCCTCTTACCAGGTCCATCTTCACCCCTGGTAGTACCTGGCAAAGAATTTTGGCTACGGCCTGTGGGTGAGGTATGGCTAAGCGGAGGGTTATAACGCTCGGCTGTGAAGCATTAGTAATGGCGAGAAGAGCTGAAAAATCTAAGTCCTGGGTTATAATGACCATCTGGTGCTTGCATGCGTAACGTAAAATTTCTTCGTCGGAAGCTGCGGGAGAAAGAACGTCGCTTACTCTGACTACGGAATAACCCGCTTTGCGTAGCAATTCACACGTGAGAGGCGAAATATGAAGGTCTGCCAGATACCGTAAAGTTTTCAAGATTCCTGGGCCTCCCAAGGTATAGGTCTTGTCTGCTCTGTAGCAAGCCAGGCACCGTACATCAGGCTCTGCCGTATGTCTTCTTCCTCCAGTTCCGGATAAGCGTTAAGAATAGCAGGAATATCCATTCCGGAAGCTAAAAGCTTCAAAATAAAAGCCACTGTAAAACGCGTACCGCGTATGGTGGGCTGGCCCATGGATATTTGGGGGTTTACAGTTATGCGGTCAAGCTTCACAAACACCACTCTCCTGGTTACTATTCTACCATGATTTCCACCACTAGAAACTTACAGGTTGCATAACCGTACTACTTCACTACTACCAGCGTCGGGCCTGCCGCAGTCCTCCGCGAGTCGAATCCTGGGGCTGGCGCTTCCACTTATTCATCCCTGGCATTTGCAGGATGGAGGGGCTTTAAAAACCTGTGTAGGGTGCAAGAATTGGGGGTATTTGTCCGGGTAATTTTCCTATTGTTTTAGCACAATAGGAAGGATAAGGAACTGTTTTTTCAGAAATCTAGTCTGCAAATAACCCCCCGAAATTATCCTCCAACCTTCCTTTCTCGGTTCACGCTTCTAATAGATATGTTGGCTCTGGTGGTGCCAGAAGTACACATACCTGATCCTGGGCAGGGAAAACTAGGGAAAAGGCTGAAGGAGGTCGTGCTATGCCCAGGATAGCGGATATTATGCGGAACGAAGAAGGACAGGTTGTAGGGGCTGTTCTCGATGACGGGCGTGTTGTCAGCATGGACGAGGTAATGGCAGAAGTTAAAAAGGGGAACATAGCCGGGGTAACGGTGGACGTGGACCGGCAGGGACGCGAGTATCTCCGGGCGGACGTGGAAATGTGAAGGCCACTAGGACCATAGCACCGAGCTATTGGTACGAATAACCCAAATCGGACCCAAAGTTCTTGGCAGGGCGACATAACTGTGGTAGGATTTTTGTAGAAAACATGGTCAAAAGCGCGAAGACAACAAAATAGACTGTGTTTCCTGATAAAGGCAAAGCCATCCAAAGATGGTGACGCAAAGCTATAGGGGCTAAAGCGAACATTCGCCATGCCAGCCAGCTGCCAGGAGCCGGGTCTGGGTTATTTCGAGGAAAGATTTTACCAGGGCCGCTTGTCAGCATGGCAGGCGGTTCTGGTTTTTTGTTGGGGGGAGGGATAACCGTGGTGGCCAAGAAGCGGGTCCTTGCCGTAGCTCTGGCGTTAATGTTTTCTTTGAGCACTATGTACGGATATGTCGGTAAGGCATGGGCCGAATACAGTGTCAGTTTCGCCTCACCCTCAATAACTATTACCGCGCCTTCTAGAAACAACGCTGAATGTTCTGGAAAACTGCTTATTGAAGGGACATCTACCCTTACTCAGGTGTGGATATGCTTGCGCGGGCCGGAAAAGGAGCTGGAGACGTACTCGGTTCCTGTCAAGGAAGGAAGGTTCTCCCGTACCGTGAACCTTCGTTTTGGTCCCGGGGTCTATACCGTATGGGCGGGGGACAACCCGCGCCGCTTCGACGGGAGCATCCGGTTCACGGTAAACAGCCTTGAGGATGAAGATTGGCGCTATATTTCTCCCTCGGCCTACGTTGACAGTGATAGTGCGGTTATCAAGTCGCTAGCCGAATCCTTGGTGGATTCTGGGGCCTCAGACATGGACAAGTTTAGGAGCATTCATGCATGGGTGACGCAGAACATTGCCTACGATTGTGCTGCGGATTCGAACACGGATAGCTCCATGGTACCTGCCAGTCAAACCGTTACGCTTCGCAAAGGGATTTGCCTCAACTACGCGCTAGTCACCGCGGCTTTGGCGCGAGCGGTTGGTTTACCCGCTAAGGTAGTGTATGGCCAGGCAGGAGCGGAAAATGACGGGTTTTTGCCCCAACTCCATGCCTGGAATGAGATACTAGTGGATGGCAAGTGGGTATCGGTGGATGCCACGTGGGATGCTGGTTACATCAAAGACGGCAGGTTTATTCGTAAACCTTCTACCACCTATTTCAACCCAGACGAGTCACTTTGGCGGAAGACTCATCATCCTCTAGAAGTAACCCTGGATTAATCCTGATCCCGGTCGCTTCACCCGCCAGGAATAAGAAAAGTAAGTGACTTCTTTGTAAAGAAGGGATGACAAACCGCTGTGGGAAGTAGCCAAGAAACAGAGGGGGATTAATACCATCGTTCATACGGTGGTATTTTTTTGTTGTTGAGGAGGAACTTAACAGCGTGTGGCGAATTAAATTACCATAGAGACTAATCCTAAATTTTGGGGATGAGATCCAACTTTTTAGGCGAAGTTCAAGGCAAACGATAATAGCAACGGAAACGCGAGCGGATGATGAGAAGGGTTATAACAAGGTGATGCTTATGGGAGCATTCCGCATCCTGTTATCGAGTAATTCGAGCCAGTGGAGGGACGGGCTGGCAGCGGCTTTCGCAGCCAGTGGCAGGTTTGAAGTAGCTGGGTCGGTTGATCTCGACCAAATGATTCAGACGGCGGAGCAGCTGCAACCAGAGATAGTACTGTGGGAGCTGAAAGAAGATTTGTTGTACATGTTAACGGAGTTAAAGGCCTGCTGTCCGTTCACCGTGACCGTGGTAATGGTTGGCAATCCTAACCGCTTCAATCTTTTGGAACTAGTGAGAACTGGGGTGATGGGCTGTCTGCCCTTACGACTCTTGCCGCAGCAAATCGTGAGCGCGGTGGAGTTGGTGGTAGGGGCTGGACTTTTGTGCCTGCCCCGTCCTGACCTGAAAACCAGTTTGGGTTCGGATACTGGTGAAAACAAGGGGACGGTTTCAATCCTGTCCCGGCGTGAGGAGGAAGTGCTGGCAATGCTGGGAAAGAAACTGTCGACCCAGGAAATTGCAGCCAGCCTTTATTTATCGGAATCGACGGTTAAGACCCATTTACGCAACATTTTCCGTAAGCTCGGAGTACGTAACCGGACAGAAGCAGTAGCCGCTGCTTATCAGCTCGGGTTGGTCAAAAACGGGAACATGACCATAGGATAGCCGTTACGAGAAGGAACAGGTCGCAGCGGAGTGGTTGTCTTTGTATAGTATTTGTACGTAATAGGTATTAAAAAGTTAAAAGAAAGAGGCAAAGCTAATTAGCAAAGACTTGAGGCCGGGTAGGAGCTTGAAGGCTGCTTCCGGCCTTTTTTTGTTGCCATTTTCCCCGTCTCACATGCGTGGGAAGGGGACTAGCCCGAATCGCAATATGGGTTTAACTCGCCGTCTTTTTTCTGTCCTTTCGGTCGATAGAAGGTTAGGATAAGAAGCTGCTAGTATGGAAACGTAGACTAGAAAGAGGAATGTCCGGCAACTATTCGGTGTTGAAAGGGGTGATTGACGCCATAGGTTAGACTTCGATTCAGAATGGATGAGAGAATAGATCACTGTAGGAATGGTAAGGGGGTTTTTAACAAATGAGAAAAATCGTGGTTATATGTGTCATGGCGGTTATGACTTTGACCTTGGTCGGTTTCGGCTTTGCGAAATGGTCCGATACCGTTACCATCAGCTCCGACGTGGAAACCGGTAACCTGCAAACGACTATTGCGCCTGGCGGGGTAAACGATCCTGGTGCCGACCCGCAGTACGGTCCGGGGCATAATGAGGAAGGCAAGGACGTTGCTTCAATCGAGTGTGTCCAGGGCGAAGGCGAGAACGCTGACCACTCTCTGAATGTAACCATCGAGAACGGATACCCGTTCTACAAGCCCGGTTTTACCTTCGTAATCACCAGCACTGGCACGGTGCCTGTCAAGATTGAGGATATTCAGGGTCCGAACTGGCAGGGTGACCTGGCTCCTTTCATTAAAGTAGCCGGTTGGTCGTTTACTGTGGACAACCCAGCAGCTTACGGATTACCAGCAGAAAATTTCACTGTCGAGTCTGATGAGAATAACTCCACGTGGGATGGTCTGGTCGAGGCCATCGGACACCAGCAGCTGCACCAAAACGGCACCTTGACCGTGAATCTGGAGTTCTATATAGACGAAACCGACAATGGACAAGAAGACGGCAACCTTTGCCCGATGAACGCCTCGGCGACCGGAACCATTACCATCAAGTCCTCGCAGTGGAACGAGGTTGGGACTGCTGAAACGGTCGAGTAAGTGTTAAGACCGTGCTCCACCGCAGGTAACCTAGGAAGGGGGACACCTCGTGACGGCTATTAAGAGAACCTTGTGTGTATTTGCGATTCTGGTGGCTACCTTGACCGCTATGGGCCCGGGTTATGCCCGGTGGAGTGACGTACTCAAAGTGCGGATGCGCGGTGAAACCGGTATCCTAGCGGTGGGCATTAGGTGTGAAGAGGTTCGTGACGGCTATCAGGGACACTGCAACAAAGAATGTTCCCCCAGCAGCATAACGTGGGTAGACGGTGCTTACTCCTGCGACATTGACGGGGTACCTGCTTACGAGAGTGGAGACCTCTTGATCAACAGCGGGTGCCCCCACTATTCTCCCGTATGCAGGGTCAAGATAGGTAACGGGGGTACGATTCCTGCTCGGCTTAGAGGCCTCGACTTTGAATGGTCAAGTGACGAGTCTCCTGGCTGGGTGACTGTATTCAGGTGGGTTTTGACCCTCCCGGACGCCCAGACACTGTGCGGGGTCAACCTGAGTTCGCTGCAAAGAGCGTTACAGGGATGTGTGCTTGATCCTGGCCAGGAAGTTTTTCTTGAGTTCAGTATGAGATGCATGAGCGACACGGCCAACGGAATACTGACCGTTAGCCCGGATTATGTGCGCTGGAACAAACAGCTTGAATAGGAGCCTATACTCACATCACGCATCGCCGTTCCGGTAGCTTATGAAGCTAAGGATCCGCGGACGGTAGCGAAGAGTAGAAAGGTTGAGGAAGATTCCAACCGGATATGGACGGAGTTTCCAGGGAGGTGGAGAGTAGGTGACGAGGAAGATCATGGTACTTTGTGTGGCGGCCGTCTTGATTCTGACCCTGGCTGGCTTCGGTTTTGCAAAATGGTCAGACACAGTCGTCATCAATACTCAGGCCCAAAGCGGCGAATTGAAATGGGGCATTCTTGAAAATTCGGTTTTCCAGATGGATAACGGTCCTGACTATCATTCCGAAATGGGCGGCGGTATGCTTGATGTCTACCCCGATCCGGAAGGGAAGAATGTGGGACAGACTCAATGTTCATTACTCGACCAAGACAATGACGGCGCCAAAGACGCCCTCAATGTAGAGGTCGAAAACGCGTATCCTTGTTACTTCAATGAGATTAACTTTGATGTCAGAAACTTTGGCACTATTCCCCTCATTATCCAGCATCCCCAGTTAACTTGGGGTAACACGAACCAGACGCTGGATAGCGGGATAGTTTATTACTTGTTCAAAAACGGCGAGGTTCGCAGCGAACTGGATTTGGACGGCGTAGAATTGACTGAGGACGGGGCTCCGCAAGACGCGGTGATAGAACTGTGTTTCCAGGACAATATCAGCGCCCAGCAACATCCGAATCAGACTTTGAGTGAAAGCCTGTCATTCCATGTTTTGCAGCCAGCGGATCAATCGACTACGTATAATTTCACACTCAGCATAGAAGGCGTGCAGTGGAACGAGAGCCCAATAGCCGCCAATAGCGCTTATTAGCCGATAGGATTCCAGGCTGTTTTATGAGTACTCGGGTACACAATGAACGAAAAAGGTTCATGCGGCTTACGAATGAACCCCGGTTAAGGCAGAGAGAAGGAGGTCGAGACCTTGAGTAACGTTGTAAGTACGGGCAGAAGAAGAGCGCTTGCGGCAGGACTGGTTGCAGCTGTCTTCATGGTCGTGACTTTAATAATGGTGGTCGACAGCGGGACCGCACAAGGGGCTCCGGTTACCGGGTATTACGGTACGTATTACAACCTACCCAGGAACCACCCTGATATGGAGCAGAACGACCATAACGGGCCGTATCAGGGCCTGGTAGAAAGCACCTTGCCCCTGCGGCTGACACCGTCGGGAAGCACTTGCATCCACCAGTTCGACTGGTACGACGACCAATACAAGGTTTTTTCCCGAGTCGATACCAAGATTGACGGTTCCCCAGGCAGTGCCACCAAGGCATCTAAGTGGTGGCCTATTCCCAATCAGCTTCCCGGCGACCCGCAGTATTTCGCGGTTCATTGGGAGGCAATGCTGAACGCTCCGGCGACCGGGACTTATAATTTCCAGATGGGTTCGGACGATGACTCATGGCTGTTCATCGACGGCAACCTGGTACTCGAATTGGGCAATATCCATCCAATTCAGTACACTAACGGCAGTGTTTATTTGACCAAAGGCCCGCACCGTATAGACATTTTCTTTGCCGAGCGACACACGGTCGAGTCCGGGTTTGTCTTCAAGTTTACCTCGCCGAACGCTCCGGTTCCTGTTCCTGATGTGACCCCTCCGGTGACGACGATAAGTCTCAACGGAACGGCAGGAAATAACGGCTGGTATGTTTCGGACGTCGAGGTTACCTTGAACGCCCAAGACCTTCCGGGACCGGAAAACGTTGTTTCGGGGGTTGACAGGACGGAATACAGCTTCGATGGCGTGAACTGGTCGACCTATGGCGGGCCGTTTACAGTTACGAACGAGGGCAGCACTACCGTCTATTACCGTTCAATAGACAAAGCGGGGAACCTCGAAGCTACCAAGGAAGTGGCGATACAGATCGATAAAACACCTCCGAGCGTGAGCGCCGATGTCCCTGGCGGCAGTTATTCCTCACCCCGCACGGTTACCTTGACCGCTAGTGACGACGTGTCGGGGGTAGAAGGTATCTACTACACCCTTGACAATACTACGCCTACTACTTCAAGCCCCAAATACACTGGACCGATAGATATCCCGGCCTCGTCGGTGCTGAAGTTTATGGCGGTGGACAACGCTGGCAACCAGTCACCGGTTTCCACCGAAACGTACGTTATCATGACCGGCAACTGGTACATCTACGCCACCAAACAAAAGGACACAGGGAATGACTGGACGTGCAACCAGGACTTTTCCGGTGTTACCCAGCTGAGTTCTGATACCGTCCAGACGGTTATAACACTCACGGACACCAATGCCGACGGCAAGAAAGACCGGGCACAGGTTACGGTAAAGAACGCGTTTCCCGGCTATTACAACTCCATCGTGTTGGATGTTCAAAACATAGGCACCACACCGATCTCGATGGGGCAGGTAAAGATATCGGGCAACGATTCTTTGACCATCAGGCTGTTGGAGAGCTCGAGCAGCACTATTCAGCCTAAATTCCGGAAGGCAATAGGGATAGACTTTAGGGTGAACGACGGAACACCCCCGGGTGACTACAGCTTCACTGTGTCGCTCTAGGGTGAGTCCAGCCGGTAAGGGGCGAGGGGAGGCCCTCGTCCCTTTTCACCGGTGGGCATGGACCTTATTAGTTGGCAAAAACCAGGAAAGTGGCTTGCGGTATGCCACTGCGCCGCAGGTGAGGGATCGTAATGAGCAGGAACGGGTTGAGGTTGTCTAAAGGTTGGCTGCTGGTGTTAGCACTAACCGTTGGTTGTGTTGGGTTCTCTAACCTGTTAGCACCGCGCCTGTTCAGCGGGTTTGTTGCAGCGTATGTCGCCCAGCCCATAGCCTGGATGCTCTTGTTCGTTTATGTTTATCGCCGGTTCCCACGCCCTGGTCTAGGAAAAAGAAGCCTGCGTGTAAAACTCCTCAAGATCGCGGCGGCTTTGGCTTTGTGCCAGATCTATTTGATGGTTGTGGCCGGTCTTCTAGATAAGTTTGGCAGAAGTCCTAATTCCTTTGAGCCTTCAGGTATAATAATTAACCTTATCTTTGTGACGTCAGGGTTGTTGGCTGTCGAATTCAGCCGCAACTACCTCATCGTAAACTCGCTGCGGCGGCCGTCGAACTCAGTAGCAATTCTGGCCGCCGTATTTTTCACGGGCTTACTCTTGCCGTGGAAACAGTTTCCGGCTTTAGATTCCGGGCTCGAAACCTTTGCACGGTTTGCCGGTTCTACCTTGTTGCCGGTCTTTGCCGAAAACTTACTGGCTTCATTCCTGTGCATGTGGGGTGGAGCGTGGCCGGCCATCGCTTATCGCGGGACTTTGGCGGCGTTTAACTGGTTTTGTCCGGTTCTCCCGAATCTCAACTGGGCGTTAAAAACACTTACCGGCACCTTGGTGCCCACGGTTGGAGCGGTATTTGTGTATGAGTACTGCAGTATGAACATGAAAGGGATTCCGGGCCGGCAGAAAAAGATAAAGCCTGGCCAGGCCGTGAACTGGGCAATAACGAGTGCCCTTGCAGTAATCCTTGTTTGGTTTGCCATCGGGGTTTTCCCGATTAGGCCTTTGGTCATTTATAGCGGGAGTATGCGACCGAGCATCGACGTCGGGGACGTAGTCATCGTAGCCAAGCGTAATCCGCGCTTGCTGCATGCGGGCGAAGTTATAGCGTTTCGAGTTCCGGATTCACCAGTTCCGACTGTACACCGAATTCTGGCTGCGCGAACAGAAGGCAGCGACCAGTTGTTTACCACTAAAGGGGATGCTAACGCCAGTCCGGATTGCGGCCAAGCGTTGGGCGACAACGTGATTGGCAAAGTGGTTCTGGTCATCCCCAAGGTGGGATGGGCATCCATAGCGCTGCGAGAGCTGTTCGTGTGACCGTGGTCTCACTAACTACCACAGGCATTTTCCGTGTAAGGGATTGAGTGTGAATGGGGTTGAAGAAAATCCAGGTGGACGGGAAAATCAGGCGGATAATAATTTGTTTGCTTGGCGCGCTGGTCATGGCGGCAGGGGTTTACTGTGCTTTTGCCTGGAACCGTCCAGACCACGTAGTGAAACCTCGGCCCGTGTACAGTTACAGCCAGGAAGGTAAGCTAAGCTACAACGTCATCTTGAAAGCGAATTCAGTTTTTCCCACAACTGTAATGGGACCGGGAAAAACGTACTTTGCCAAATTGGTTCAATCTATACCCGTGGTTTATTCGTATCGCTTTACTGGTGATAAACCGGCCTCTATGGAGGCCACCTACAGTATGGTGGTTGTAGTAGATGCTCCTAAGATGTGGAGCAAAGAATTCGTTTTGATCCCGCCTACTAAGGTGCAAGCAGAAGGGAAGGAATTGTCCTTTGTCAAGACCATAGACCTGAACCTGGATACCTACAACCAGTTTCTTAAATCAGTGAACCAAGAGCTGGGGGTAAGTGCGCGAGAGCCCAGGCTGGTTTTGAAGGGCCAGGTGTTGACGAAGGCAGTAACTCCTGAGGGCGCTACAGAGGCGAATGTGTGTCCTACCATGGCCATTCCTCTGACCTCCGGTGACTTCCAGATCAGCGGAACTCTAGTGGACTCGAAGCCTGGATCCCTTAAAGTCAAAGAAGAAGTGCTTGACCGCGGGACAGTGGCGGCTAAGAGAATTTCTACCACGTTATTTGCCTTTCTAGCCCTGTTGCTTTTGGGAATGATTTTGCTGACATCAGGCCGGGTCAGGACCATAGATGAAGCAACGCAAGCGGTCCAGGCGATAACCAAGAATTTTGGTGATCGGCTGGTAAGGTGGGAGAAAGTGTTTGTTTTGCCCAAGGGGGTGACCGAGATTGCTCTAGGAACCGTCAGAGAGCTGGGAATCGTAGCAGACGAGATATCTAAACCGATATTCATAGGTACAGATTACGATGGAACCAAGGTTTTCTGCCTTATCGACGGTAACGTGGCCTATACTTACCGCCCAAGTGATAGCGGAAAGAAAGTTTCTTACCCAGCTGGCGAACCATTGCAAATGCAGCTGTTAAGCGGTACTTCGAGCGCCAGGACAGCTGGGGAGAAGGAGGGAACTCTGTGAGCAAAAAAGGGTTTGTTTTCGGTATCCTGATGCTCTCGCTGATGGTGATGGGCATCGCATACGCACAGCCATCTTCTGACGATTCGGGAGTACCAACTGCGGGTACGGACTATCTCCGCATCGGTATCAGGAATATCGGGACCATCGACCAAGGGCCAGATCCGCAGCACTATCAGGGAGGAAATCCAGATCCAGAAAAGAAAGACGTGGCTGCGACTGCTTTTGAAGCCAACGGGTCTCCGGTTTTCGAACTGAATGGAATTAAGTATTTCGACACCATTTCTCAACGGGTAACCGGCGCCTATCCTGGCTACGAGACAGGCTGTATTATGGAGATCGCCAACGGGGGGCGGGTTCCTTGTCAGATCGACAACGTGGTTTTAGCGTGGATAGGGAGCCAAGACTTCAAAGAGTATGTTTCAATCCACTCGTTCAGCATCTTCGCTGACGACCAGACGGTTATTGCATCTGGTACTAGCTGGTCTGATTTTGCAGAAACCCTAAAGAATATCGAGCTCAAGCCGGGCGAGGTAGTGACTGCCGAACTCAGGTATTACTTCAAAAGTTCTGAAGAAGACCCCATGCCGCAGAACGCCAACGGGAAAATTCAAGTGGCGTTAGACACCAGTCAGGAAGGAGACGGCGGTGGGGGCAACGGCGGGGGCAACGGAGGAAACAACGGTGGGGACAATGGTACAAGCGGCGGTGAGTCCGGGGGCGGTGAACCCGTATCGGTTCCCGAAACCGTCATAGTACCGAGTGCGCCACAGGTTCAAGCTCCAGCTACAGCTCCAGGCACCACCGGTCCCACGCCAGAAAGACTGGTGATAGCAGGGAGGGCACTCCCCAGGCTACCTTATACGGGAGGTAATCCCATACCGTATATAGTATTGGGCCTTGCCCTTGCGGGAACCGGAATACTGGTTGTAAGGCGTTCCTAAGCGTCTATCCGTTGCGGTCGCGGAAATCGCTACTTGTGTAGTAGCGCTGAGAAAGGCACACGTGCTGGCACGAAGGTGTGTGCGTAGGGAAGCGCCCGTGGATACAGTTCGAAAGAGGTCAAACGATATATGCGGATAAGAGTCTTAGGGTTTTTCTTCATCCTTATAGGTGTCGGGATCGCCTTTTACCCCGCGTTTACTGATGTCCGTTCCTGGCTGGTTCAGAGTCGGCTGAGGGCGGTTGTGGCAACGGGAGAACCCTCTGTCCAAGCCCGGGCAGCCGGTGCTGACGTCTCGCAGGTAAACAGCCCCGACTACAGCCTGCTGGAGATACCGAGCATCGGTTTATCAGCGGTTGTAGTAGAGGGAACTGGGGCTGAAGAGCTTTCGAAAGGTCCAGGAAGGTTTCTGGAATCAGCGCTTCCCGGCGAAGGAAACACCGCGATCGCCGGACATCGGACCATGTATGGTGGCTGGTTCAGAAATCTCTACCGGCTGAAACCGGGTGACAGTATATTACTCAAGTTTAAAGGGGCGACCTACCGTTACGAGGTTGAGCGGGTGTTTACCGTTCTCGACAACGACTCGAGCATCATCGGTCCCTGCGGCTATCCTGCGCTAACCTTGATGACGTGCAACGGGTTGCAGAAATCCGAAAAGCGTCTGGCGGTGCGAGCCAGGTTGATTGGTATCTCGCCTAAACAATCAACGTAACGGATTGCCAGGGACGGTTCTCATTTTGCATCGGAGGCAAACCTGAGGAACCGCCACCCCTTGATACCTCACCTAAAGGCCTTTGCGTCGAAGGAGTTCGGACATGACGTCGTTACTTTTGTCCAGCACTTCCATATAGAAGTCGAAGCCCTTCTCAGGATCTCCCATGCCTTGTCGTCCTATTCCCAAGTACAACCCGTAGAGATCCAGTATGCGCATGGTTTCGACCTGTAGCATACGCCTTCTCACATATCGTAGTGTCTGCAATGCAGGTCAACAGGCGCCGGGCCGAACACCCTATCGCCCCCCCTCCACCGCAATTGTCAGCTATCAAATGACACGAAAGCAGGTTTTTGGCAAACTGGCAGGAAACTGAACGCATTGGTGTCATCTTGGAGGTGATATGATAGATGCCGTCAGGGCTTGCCCTAAAGAATTCACCAGACAAAAGCAGCGTGGTCGCGCCAACTTTACTGTGTTATAATCTCACAAGGGAGCAGCCCGGGCTTACACGGCCGTAAAGGTAGGGAGGGATAGAGTTGGAAGCTCGGGCATACAGATGTGTAGGAAGGTCGAGCGTGCATTGAACAGGAGCTTTCGCTGCGGGGAAGGATTGCCGGTGGAGATTTGTAACAACTATAAACTGCCTGAGGAGTTGTGGCCAGAGTTAGGGCGGCTTAGGATGATGGTGGCTGGTGGCATATGCTTGCTGGCCTTATTTCTTGCGCCTAATGCTGAGCTGGAGCTCATGGTGGTGTTAGGCTTCTGTACGGCAGGCTTTGTCGCAGTGAATTTAATTGCCCAGAAGTGTCCCAAGGAACGCCGCCCGTTAATCGAAGCGATATCTATGTTGTTCGGACTGGGCTTGAACACTTCCTTGGTCGTAGCGGGAGGAGGGGCTAAGGGACCTTTAGTATTTCTTTACTTGTTTCCTGTTTTCACGTACGGTTTTAGACTGGGTGGGTGGGCGGCTTATTCATCTGCACTTATTAATAGCTTGGCTTTACTCGCTTTGCTGGCGGTGGACTGGTCATCACTTGTCCTCTCTGATGGTTTGGCTGTAGGCACTGTAATAGGTCTGATGTGGATCGAAGCGTATGCCATCGACTATATTGTCCGTTATATCACATCTCAGAGCGAAGAATTGGCTCAGCTGGCCTGGTATGACCCTTTGACCGGATTACTTAACCGCCGTGCTCTTTTTCAGGAAATGGACCGTTTGCTCGGTAGTGGAGTTCCCTTTACCCTGATTTTGTTGGACTTAGACGGATTTAAGGCGGCAAACGACCAAAAAGGGCACCTGTTTGGGGACGAGGTTTTGAAGACCATAGCAGAGAACATGGTAGGAGTCGTGGATGGGGAAGGCAAGGTGGCTCGGTACGGCGGGGATGAGTTTGCCGTTATTGTCGAAAACGGCAAAGATCGAGCTCAGGAAATAGGCGAAAGCATAAGCCAGGTTATAGATGCAGTAGGAGCGGAATACGGCATCACCCTGGGCGTGTCGTCGGGGTTAGCTACGACTCCCGATGATGCGGTTACCAAGGAAGAGCTCCTGTGCATTGCCGACAAGCGCTTGTATGAGACCAAGTATTTGCACAAGTAGACAGGGGTGCGGTTTTCTTCGTTTGGGGAACGAAAAGCGCACCCCTGTTGCGTCGTTCATTGACTACACTTTGAAATAGCCCATTTGAACTTCCAGTTCGGTTGCCAGCTGGGTTAGTTGTCTAGACATTTCGGAAAGCTGGGTAGCGGCAGCGGATTGCTCCTCAGTCGCGGCACTGACTTCTTCGGCGCTGGCCGCTTCTTCTTGGGCGCTGGCAGCAATTTCCCCGACGCTGGTCACAATCGTGTTTGAATACTCTACTAGCTCACGAGACAATCCTACCTGTCTGGTACTAAGGTCCACTACCTGTTTAACCTGATCTTCTATTTCCGTAAAGGCCTGGAGCACGTCATCGGCAAAACGAACCTGCTGTTCCGAGGTTTCACGGGCCTTCAACATTTGGTCCACGGAAACTTTGATAGCCGTGTTCATCTGGTCTATTATCTTGCTGATCTTAGTGGCCTCGTCAGCGGACTGTTCTGCCAGCTTTCGTACCTCATCGGCGACAACCGCGAAACCGCGGCCGTATTCACCCGCTCGAGCTGCCTCAATGGCCGCATTGAGAGCCAGGAGGTTGGTCTGGCTGGCGATAGTGGCGATGGCGTTAACTATGTCCGAGACTTGTCTGGACTGGTTAGCCATATCCATGACCGCCTCTGAAGCCTGCTGGTTTACCGCCGAGTTTTCTTCGATTTTGCTTATTAGTAACTGCACCGCATCTAGACCTTTACCCACTGACTCGCTGCTCTTGCCGGCTCGTTCGGCCACCAAGGAACTGGCCCTTGAGACCTCGGCCACGGAGCGATTGGCCTGTTCGACCGCTTGTTCAGCCTTTTGAGCGTTCTCAGCGTCTTGAGCAACTTTATCAGCTAATTGAGCAATGGTGGTGGCTAGCTGGTCACTGCTTGCTTCCATATTTGCCGCCGAATCGTTAAGCTTTCTTGATAGTTCCGTTAGTTGTTCGCTTGTCTGGCCGATTTTACGTATTATGTTCCGCATGTTACTAGCGACTTGATTGAATATTTCTGCCAACTGTCCGGCTTCATCTTGGCTGTGTACGGTTACTGTATTGGTTAAATCGCCGGTGGCCATCAGCTGGCCTCCCTTTACAACCAGGGCTAATGGTTTCAACAGTTGTCCCAACAGTAATGATACACTGACCAGCAGTATAACTAGGGCTAAAGCGAAGACTATTAAGGTACTTCGGCTGATCTGGTGAAGAGTGCGTGCAAAATCGGAGTATGGTACCGTAGCCAGCAAGTACCACCCCGTAGACTTGACCTTGGAAAAGCCGGCGGTCTTGGCTTCCCCGTTGATGGTATAGTCTTGGTGACCGGAATCGCTCTGGCTAACTAGCTGCATGAGCGATTGAAGGCCGTGCTCGGGCTCGGTCAAGAAGTTGGCCTTCATCACAAGTTTCTCATTGGGATGGGCGATGACCAACCCATCTTTGTGCACTAGTACTCCATACCCGTTGGGACTAGCCTTCATTTCTACTATTTCTTGGGATAGGCTGCCCAACTTCAGGTTGCCTCCCAAGATGCGGGTGATGTTGCCGGAGGTATCCCTAATCGGGGTCGCGATAACTACCACAGCATTGCCGGTAGCCCTGGCGATGAGAGGGTCGGAGAAAACAGTCTGACCGGTGATAGCGGGCTTAAAGTAAGGTCGGTCTGCAATACTACCGGTAGCACCGCTGGTAGCATAATAATTGGCCTGCTGGTCTGCGATGAAAAACGAATCAAACTCCGGCATTTTCGCCGCAAACGTTTTTATCAACTCAACATCTTCTGAGATTGGGCCATCACCCAAGCCCGGGAGCATGCTGAGGAGTACCACTTGGTTTTTCTGGCTGACAAGCCAGGTATCGATTTTGTCTGCCTGCGCTTTAGCCATATCGGTTACTCGTTCCTGGATAGAGGCGTCTACGGCCTTCTTGGTTTGCCAATAGTTAATAACCCCGCTCAAACCGAATGCCAAGACGACCAGTGAGCACAAACTGATAAGCACTTTACCCCTAAGGCTTTCCCGTAATAAGTTCATCGACTAACACACCCTTTCTCGGACGATGTCGGATCCGTATGCCGTCATCCAAAAACCATAAGCGCACTAAAACGCCAAAAACGGTCCCACGTTTATCCGGTCTGACGGAGATGATCATGGCTGGGCTTCCAAAATGACACGCGTGAAAGAAGGCCATATTTAACTTAGCACCATTCATGGTGGTGTCGCCCCAGGGTTGTTTTGGATCGAGGCGATGGCAGTGCCAGCTACTAAAGGCTTGCACTACTTTGAATGGCAAGAAGTTTTAGGTAGGTGTACTTTTTGACCTGCAGCACGCAGATTAAGCCCGGTTCGCATACCTAGATGTCTGTATCAGCAGTTAATTTAACAACTTTTGGACCGATCGTCCTATAAATAATCCAAACTAATCCTTCTGATGTTATTCTTAGCAAATCAAACCACGACTGGTCAAGTACGAATCCAGCCCGAATACTGAACCCTCTGAAAATTCGCGGAAACTTGAAACAGTGAAGAGCGGTTATCTGACGAATCAGGACGGTTGCCACCCGTAAAACTCCCAGTTGGCCTGGGCGTAGAGATTTAGCACTTCGTCGTAGGACAAGTGGTGTTCATAGTCAAGAGAAGCTACTGTCCTAGCGGCTTCGTAAGGACTGGCTTCATCTACCGGGGCGTCTGATCCCGCAAGTAGCCGCACTCCTCGATCGCGAAGCAGGCCCCAGGCGTACGCGGTCTTTATCCTTTCAGGGCCCAGGCGCGCTCGGGCCCAGGTCAGTTCGCGGGAGAAAATAGGCTGGATGCAGACGGCTATTCCTGCCTGTGCCAGAGCGTCGATCTGGTCAGGTCGGAGGTACTGGGCGTGTTCCAGTCTGTCCTGAGGGTGGCGGGATTTCTTAATTACTTTAAGAAATTGATCCACGGCCCGGTCGCCTATGGCGTGGCAGGCTACGGGTTTCCCGGCTCTATGCACCTTCTCTACTATGGCCAAAAGCTCGGCATCGGAGTAGTTCAAAAACCCGTAATTGCCTGGATGGTCCGAGTACTCCTCAGTCAGGGCAGCAGTGCGGGCTCCCAGGCTTCCGTCAAGAAAAAGCTTGAATCCTAAAGCTTCTTCCAGAAGGCGCATATCGGTGGTATAAAAGACCGCTTTATCAAAAAAACTCCGCTTGTGAAAGTCCATCCCCATGTCGATAGCCTTCGTGATTCCCAACTTTTCTAGCTCGGCCATTCCGTTTCTGACGATGATTTCAGGCTGAATTCGCAGTATTTCTGGAAGCTGGTTTAATATCGCGAAGACATCCCCTTCAAAGAAAAAACCGTTTTCCGACCAGCGTCCCAGCTTTTCCATGGCTGCCGTGTTAGCGACGGCCAGATGCAGGCACGTCCGAAAAATGACAACCGGCGTCTGCCCGAAGCCTTGGTCGAGAAAATACCGATCGGGCATGGACTTTTCTTTTGTAGATTCCTGATTGAAACGTACTCCCACATGCCAGCTTTCAATAGGTTTCGCCTTTAAGATCGAAATGAGTTCTTCCTGGCAAGAAACCCTGGCGAGGTTGGTAAAAGAATTAAACAAACAGAATTCCCAAAGATGAATATGGGCGTCAAAGAAACATCTTGTGTTCATGTTTTAATTATAACATGGGTGAACACGAGTCAGGTTTTACGTTAGCAGGGCAACGTTTGTTTGTGTGGTCCCGTATCCTCTAATTACATAGTTTTTGCGGAACTCTGAGTTCAACCGCAATATCTATTATTATACCGATTTGACTTCACTTTGATATTCATATGGTATTGCTAGGACGGTGATGACTTCAGAGATCAAGCATATATCCGTAGCGAGGGATAGTGACAATGAGGTTTCCGTGTTGGCCGAGGCGTTTACGCAGACGGTATACCAGGGACGTGATTTCATCGTTACCGACATCAGGTACATTAGTCTGTGGACTCGGGGGACGCTCAGGCCACACCCTGCGTCTAATTTCATCGTAGCTGATAGCCTTGCCACGGTTTTCATAAAGAACAATCAGGAGTTCTGCATCTTTTCCTGATAGGCGTAAGGGTTTTCCATTCAACAGGACTTCTCTCCGGTCGCCGTTAACTACCAGGGACTGAGGAAGTATTGACCTATTGGCGGGAGGCTGTGTTAGATCAAGTGTTTGCTCGAATTCGGTTTCGTACATATTGTGAAACGTAAGCAACACTATTCCTCCAGCTAGGCTTATGATATCGCCATGTTTGAGGGGGTATGGTTCATAGGGCACGAGCTGGTTTCCGTTAACCTGAGTCCCGTGTCTGCTCGCTAGGTCGGTAATGGTAGCCCGGTTATCTTGGAACGAAAGCACGGCATGCTTTTTGGAAATGTAGAGGCTGGTAAACGGAATATCAGGATAGTGGGTTTTCCATGGCCGACCGATCAATGCCTCACCCGGCGCCAATTTGATAGCGGTTCTTTTATCATGAGGTTCGCCTTGTTCGACTATTAAAACAGCCCCCGAATCAACCATACCTGCACCTACCAATATCCGAGCGTTCGCTCGGAGAGATTATACCACATTTTTTGGGGCGTGAGATATTTTTCTGGGAAGGAAAAATGGAGAAGAACGTAGAAAGTGTACTTGGTTTGCTGGGTTTTACACTTTCAACTTGGATGGCTCTCTTGCTTTCGTAATAGCTCAATTGGGGGTGCGAGATGTCGAGAAAGTGTCCATCTTGCCAAACAGAGAATCCTGATGGCAAAAACTTTTGCAGCGGATGTGGGCAGAGTCTTACCGACGATTTTTCCAGAACCGGGTGGCTCAAACCGGACTCGGTTCTTGAAGGACGGTACGTAATAGTCAAGACTCTTGGCCGGGGTGGAATGGGAGCAGTTTACCAGGCGTTGGATACCAGGCTTAATAACATCCCAGTGGCCATAAAAGAAATGAGTACCAGTGCTGTCAGTCCTGGGAATATTCAGGCAGCGATAGAGGCTTTCAAGAAAGAGGCTTCAATATTAATCAGCTTGCGACATCCGGCCCTACCAAGAATAACGGACTTCTTCAGCTGTGGAAAGGACCGTTGGTATCTAGTGATGGATTGTATTGAAGGGCAAACTCTCAAGACTCTGGTGGAAAAGCGGGGCCCCATACCGGAAACAGAAGTAGTAAACTGGGCGAGACAGCTCTGCGAGATTCTGGATTACCTCCATAGCCAGGATCCCCCAATTATATTTCGAGACCTGAAACCGGCCAACATCATGCTGACACCAGATGGTCGGATTAAACTGATAGATTTCGGTATTGCCAGGCACTTTCGTCGAGATAGCTATGCAGATACCTTGGCCTACGGGTCAACCGGGTTTGCTCCTCCCGAACAGTATGGCGAGCACCAGACCGTTCCTCAGTCGGACATTTATGCTCTGGGCGCCACCTTGCATTACTTGCTTACCGGACGCGATCCATCACGGAATCCCTTTAACTTTCAGCCCCCAAGCCAATTCGTGAAGGTTTCTGGTCGTATCGAATCAGCAGTAATGAAAGCCCTCCAACTGAGGGTTGAGGATCGGCCCGCTAGCGCCCGGGAGATGATGGCCCTTTTGCCGGGTGGCGAAGTTGAGGTTCATAATCCCGCGATTGTACAGTCGGAGAAGCGCGGTACGGAGCTTTCTTCGCTCGTTGACGAAAAGAAGGAGGTAAAGGTGACTGCTTCGGGGGAGACAGGTGAAACGAGTGACTTTCCCGTGGGCAAATCTTTGCCTTTAAAAGCGGTAGAAGGCTTGACAGTCGGGATCGAAGTGGATACTCCTACGGTACCTCTAGACCAGAGTACTGTGGAGACCGCGCCCATGGGTGAGGAAGCTGCAAACTTTTCCTCAACTGTAATGAACAAAGATAGAAATTTTGTCTCTCAAACTGGGTATTCAGAATTAGCGGTCAAAGACACCTCGAGAAATACCCGATTTGTAGCACCAGTTGTTGCCGTTGTTCTTCTGATACTGGCCATATTTGGCTCCGTCAGCTACTTTCAGAGCCGAAACCACGCTGTTTTGAATGATGGATTTGATAGGTCAAAAGTAACTAGCAAGGCTGGAATGGGGGACATCCAAAGTAAGGGATTTCAAAAGCAGCAGGGAACGAATCAACAAGAGACCAACCTGTCAGATCAACAGCTGGAACTACAGGGGGAATCCCAGAAACAAACAGAGCCTCAAGCGAAATCCGAGCAGCAACCTAATAAACCACAGCAACAATCCCAATCATCCTCACAACTTCAACAAAACAGCGTGATCAGTCTTCCCCAGCCTCAAACCGGCCAGCAGCAATCACAGCCAGCTGTGCCGTCTCAACCGAGCTGCGTGGTGGATATTCCTGAATTGGAGGCAGCAGGTATTATACAGGGAGGGCACGGTAGCACCATAGATGTGGTCCTTTACCAAAAAGACGCGTATTGGTGCAGATACCGAAAGCTGTAGTGGTGGAGGGAGATATTGTTTTAGGAAAGCCTTATCTCACAGATAACAACAACAGGGTCTGCTATCCGGTAATAAGCGAAATGACCACCGAGCGAAGTAGTATCGAGTTTTATGGAGGAAAAGCCTGCTTTCCCAACGGCGTACCGCCGCACAGCAGCGTTCGGGAACTAGCATATGCCTATGGGTATATCTAGTATGATATGCAAAGGAAACCGCAAAGAGCAGCTGAAGTCCCGACTTGGCAGATCAAAAGGCGGTCTGAACAACATACGGAGCATGGCAGTTGGGACGCATTGTTCAAGGCTTGTTCGTGGATGGGGTTGATTCTTGACCATGGGCTTGCTACTGGAGGGGGGCTAGTCTCTTGTGTTCTCTTGTTACGTTGAGAAAGGAGGGGTGCGATGGCGGACTTTTTTGACAAGGTAAAGGACGGTATCAATAAGGGAGTCAGTACGGTAAGTGTTCGGTCGAAAGAGCTGGTCGAAGTAACGAAGTTGAAGGCTGAAATAGATTCTTTGCAGCGAAAGAAGAAGGATTCCATCGAGGAGCTGGGCAACATAGTCTATGTCATGCTATCCCGCGATAACTTTGACCAATCCAGAGTAATGAGCAAATACCAGGAGATTGCCGGAATAGACCAACAGATAAAGGTAAAAGAAGAAGAGATGCAGAGGTTGAGGGCCGAGGCTCAAGCTGCGTTGGGAAAACCGGTGACGGTCGGGACCTGCGAATGCGGAGCGCCGGTTAGCCAGGGAGCGCGTTTCTGTGCTAAGTGCGGAAGAAAAGTAGAGCAATCATAAGCTCTGGAGACCATCTGTTATCATCGCGTGACAGAGAAATCAGTACTATGTTATTGTTTGTTGGCGTTTGGTTTTCTATTATTACTTGGTAGAACCGGAGTTACATGTTAAGGAGGAAGGGCTATGGAGAACCTGGGGAAAAAAATCTCACCGGCGTTATTTGCTCTTATCATCATTTGTTTTCTCATGCCGTTCGTCAGCATTTCGTGTAGTGGACAGGAAATAGTTACTTTGAGCGGAGTAAACATGGTTTTTGGCAAGATGGTGCAGTTACCTACTGGCGAGACTGAGTCTGTAGGGCCTTTTCCGATGGTTATCGTGGTCTTTGTGCTTGCATTAGTAGGTGTTGGAGTCGGGTTCTGGAAGAACCGTTTGAGTAATGTGGTTGCCTTTGCCGCTGGCTTAGTTGGGCCAATTACGATGTACCTTTTTAAATCCAGTTTTGACGAGGAGGCTGTAAGCCAGGGCCTGACTACTCAGTGGGGAGCCGGGTATTATTTGACCCTACTTTTGTTTCTGGCTGGGGCAGGGCTCAATCTCTATCTCATGGTTCGTAACCGGGGAGCGCTTCCCGCGCCGGGGCTTGCAAGATCCGGCCCCAGGTTCTGCATCCAGTGCGGTGCCAGAAACGAGGGCGGAAATGCTTTTTGCACCCAATGTGGCGCCAGGCTAGAGCCGGGTGGATATGGCGGGAGTGCGAGAACATCTGCGCCGTTTTCCTCACCGGCCAATGTGGGGGGAGAAGCGTATGGCCCGGGTGAAGACGAAGTGACTACAGTTCTGGACGATTCAGGGGACACCCGTCTGTTGGAACAGGTAGAAGAAGGAGAACCTTTTCCGGTCCTGAGGATAAAGCGGGCAGAAGAGGAAGAAATAATACCTATCAATAAGCCCGAATTTTATATCGGAAGGAACCGGGAGGCAGTAGATTACTGCGAAGCCGATAACCCGAGCATCGGGCGGGTTCATGCCAAAATAATCCGCCAGGACGGAGCTTATTATATCGTCGATCTTGAATCCAAAAACGGAACATATCTTAACGGCGAAAGGCTTTCCAGCAATGTTCCGTATCCCTTGAGTTTCAAAGATAAGATACGGTTAGCAAACATAGAGTACACTTTTGACCAACCATAATTCGTGATATATGAAAGGAACTACCTTCCCGTGATCCTGAAGTTGCGGGAAGGTAGGTTTATGTCAGGAAATCTGTGACATCCAGGAACTTATCACAGTAATCAGGAGGAGATTAAAATGAGCATAAGTAACCTTGGGCCAAAGATAAGTAGAAAAAAATCCGTTGTCTTGCTACTACCAGTCCTTTTGGTAATTACGCTATTATTAACAGGTTGTGGGGCCGATCTCACGGTCGATACTTCGGTTAATGAAAAGGGGGCTGGGCAAAGGGCGTTTCACATTTACGTGAGTCAGTCGGACTTAGAGCAGGTCAGTGGCGGGGAACCGGCGTTAACTCAGGCCTTAAAAGCGGCTATGCCTCAGGTGCTGACCATGAGTTCAAGTGCCGATGAATCTGGAGTTCAATACACCTTTACCATGGATTTCAAAAACATAGACGAGCTGAAACAGAAATCAGCCCAGATACTGGGTTTCGAGCCCCAGATCCGTTTTACGAGGCAAGGGAGTCCCTTTGCTCGCGAATACGTGCTCGAGGAAGATACGGATATGAACGCTTACTTCCAGTGGGCGATTGACGCAGCGAAACCCCTGGTGAGTTCGGAAAACCAGAGCAGCATGGTGGAAACCGTTAGTAACAAGGTGCTGTTGCCAGGGTGGAGCGATTTTTCTAGTACAAACACCTCGGCGTGGAGCGCTGCTTCGACCAAGTCAAACCCCGTGAAACGGGTTGAAGTTGAGACGGCGGTATCGGAAAGCTCTCCTGCGAGGACCGTAACCGTGGTGGTTAATCAGGACACAGTTAAAGCCATAGACCAAGAGGAAAAGAATCTCATTCCACGGTTTCTGAAAGAAAAGACCAAAGTGACGAAGATTAAGACGGAGCAGCAGAACGGGACTGTACGGTATACTTTTACTCTGGAAGGCAATTCTCCGGCTGAACTGGCGAAGAAATGTGACGCCATTTTTGGGGCAGGAGCTTTTACGTATGATCCGGTGGAGCCTAGTTCATTCTTCCGGCTTTATAACCGCTATCATTTTGCGGACAGGTATGATTTCACAAGCTGGCTGGGAGCCTCTATCGAAGAACCCCTCAAATACGTGGCCAGGTTCAACGGGCCTATGGTCGATGCTATGGGAACGGAAGTCAACGGCGGTGCCAAAGAACTGAAGATGGAGGCGCCGAGTGGGTACGTGAACGCGGAAGCCTACGTGAAAGAACTGTCATGGGTAGGCCTGGCAGCGCTGGCTGTTCTGGTGTTACTTGTCTTGGGAATAGTAATTGTTCTGGTTATCTACTACAGGAGGAACCCGGAGAAAGTCAAGGGTTATGCTCAGGGCGTCCTTGGGCAAGTGGCAGGCCCCAAGAGTCCTTATGCTTGTCCTTCCTGCGGAACTCCCTTCAACCCCGGTGACAAGTTCTGCAGTAAATGCGGGGCGGATATAGGCAATCGCTGTCCTCAATGCGGGCTTCCTAACAAGCCGGGGGACAAGTTCTGTTATGCCTGTGGTACGCGATTAGTAGAAGCACTAGAACAGGCTGACGGTTCCCTGTTGTCTTCTGAGACAGGCCAGATGGTGGCTGCAGCGGAAGATGATGCTGAACATTAGAGGTAAGTGATAAGACGCGGAAGTTATCTGGCTAATAGCGATTGAAAAACTATGTTGTGTAGTGACGAAGGTTTGAGAGTTAGGAGCCGGGCTTCAACAAGCCTCTGAGCCTGGGCTCCTGGCTACAGATCACCAGTGAACTATAAGGTTTTGCGGGTCGCGCTCGTTCGGAAAGTAACGCAAGGTCAACCCTGCCTCCCCGCAGCAGCGGGGAGGCAGGGTTAATTTTTTATCAGAGAAGGGACAAAAAACTCAAATCTGCACTGATTTGGCTACGATATAATCGGGTTACCGGCACTTTTGCACGTCGTTTGCCGCTTGGCTTGATTAGGATAATGAGATAAACTGTTTAATAGTAGTGGCATATGATACCAGACATGATGCATATTGGTATTGATAGCAACATGCAACTTGTCACACAATTCTTGCCGTATAACATGTCTATTCGCAACCATAAAACTCTCCAGTCGTTCAGTATTCTTTTATTCAGTTAGTTGATGCATAATTAGATCAAGAGCTGTTGCAATACTACAGCAACTAGAGGTTGTCGTAAACTTTCCCTTTAAGCC
>NZ_JABUEX010000136.1:0-3000 GCF_013314835.1 Syntrophothermus sp. | reverse complement strand
ACGGTTAGCCCCTTGCATACCCGAAGCAAGCGAAGGTTAGTAACCATAAGCTACCCCCTTTCTCCTGGGTTGCAGTTTTAACTAATGTTTGCTACACTTAGGATAGCAGGCATTAGCATGTATTGGAAGGTATTCAAATGGGTATGCGAAAGGGGTATGCAAATGGGTATGCATTCGCTTTATCAGCATTTCCCGATAGAGTGCCGGTTTGAGCAGAAGGTGCATACGGGGTACAAGTGGGGTAAGGGGTGGATTCGCAGGGGAGAGTATCCGTTTTTGTGGGGAATCCCGCCGGGGTGGGGAAAAGAGAAGATTCAGGCCTATATTGATTACTTGAAGGCCCAGGGAGTGGACTTACAGCGGAAACCCGAGGAAGTTGAGGACGTGCTTAAGGCAGAGAAAAGCACCGAATACAGCACCTACAACGCCTTTGAAACCGCCGACTTGATTCCTTCGCTATGCCGCCTTGTGAAAGAAGTGAGGCAGGGGAGAAACAAAAAAGCCGCAATAAAGAAGTGGGCTTCGCAGTATGGTTTTCTAGGAGTTCATGTTGACGCTGATGGGGATATACCCAGTTGGGAAAGCCTTGCGGATTTCTGGCGGGAAGCTGAAACTTTGGCGGATTTATGGGATAAGTTTCGGCAGGTCACGCAGCGAGATTTGGACGGCATGAGAGAGTGGATAAGGTTTGTGAGTTTGAGTAAGGGAGTTAAATATCTGCTTGGGGACAAGTGGAACACAAAAGCCGTTTACTGGCCTTTCGAGGTGGAAATGCGGGAAGGCGAAACTTTTGAAGAAGCCGCAGGCAGGAGTTTTGGGAAAGGCCATGTTGCTTTTTCGGCCACACTCGAAGAGATAACCCGTGACCCGCTTGAGTTCTACCAGGTGGCTGGGCTGCACTACATTCTTGAGAAGATAAAGGGAAAACTGGCCGATGTGGGGTTGAGCTACACTGGCCTTGAGAAAATCAGCAACCCACATGATGACATTTTTAAGCTTAGGCCAGTAATCAAGCCGAGAAATCTTCTCCAGGCTATGTACTTGCAGTTTTACATTCTCCTCTGCGGCCACAACGTGAAGGTGTGCAAGTGGTGCGAAAAACCGTTTCGCCTTGACCTTGGTAACCCCTATAGTAAAGACAGGAGAAGCAAAGAGTATTGCTCTCTTACCTGCAAGCACTCGGCCAAAAGCCACCGCTACAGGGGGAGACAGAAGCTGAAGGCCTTTTTAAAAAACTCTCCCGCTTGAGCAGGATTTTGCCCACAGAAGAGCTAAAATCTTACTCGACTAAGGTATACTATGTAATGCCTATAATGCTTTCTGGGAGGTTTAAAGAATGCTTTACCGCTACAAAGTTATCCTGGAGTGGGACGAGGAAGGTAAGGGCTATGTTGTTTCTGTTCCCGCCTTACCAGGGTGCTTTACCCAAGGAGATACTATTGAAGAAGCATTGGAGAGGGCTAAAGAGGCTATAGCAGGCCACCTTGCGGCTTTAGCCCAGGAAGGTTTGCCCCTGCCTACTAAAGACGTTGAAATAGCTGAAGTGCAGGTAGAGATAGCCTCATGAGCAGGCTACCCAGGGTCACAGGTAAAGAAGTGGTTAGTGCGTTGAAGAGGGCGGGCTTTGTGGTGGTAAGAATACAGGGTAGCCATCACCACTTGCGGAGGCCGGGTTCTAAAAGCCTGGTTACTGTTCCTGTACATTCCGGTGAAATCCTGAAGCCAAAGCTTTTGAAAAGCATACTGGAGCAGGCTGGACTAACCGTTGAGGAGTTCAAAAACCTTCTCGCTTGAGCAGGATTTTGCGAAAATGTGGCGAATACTATATCCTTGAAAGGGTCAGTCCGTTGGTGCTGGTGGGAACGCTAAAACGGGTGGCAGAAAGGCTTGCGTATCAATGCTTCCACCAGCCACGTCTTAGAACCCAGTCCATCGGCTTCCCAAGCCGAGGGCTGCGGGTTCGATTCCCGTCTTCCGCTCCATTTTTTTTAATTCAGGTTTTTATCAGGGGAACTGCAGGAAGGCGAACGAACCCGAAAATTTCAAAGTGGGAGTCGAAGGCAGCCGCCTCCTTAATCCCCAGGCGCTCCATGAATGCAAAGCTCGTGCAGTCGGTGAAGCTGAAGTCCTGGTCGGAGTACTTGAGGAAAATCTCCCACGCCCTCTCCTCGTCTTGCGGAGCAAGGCGCGCGACCGTGCAGATTTTGCTTTCCCGCAGGCGCTCCCCGTACCCGACTGCCGTTTTGTGCCCGAAATCGCAGCGCAGGATGGTGACCAGTTCGTCAAAGACGTAGTTGCTGGTAACAAGGGGAAAGGCGGCATTTTCGAGAAACTCAACAGCGGCGCGGTGGTGCGGGTCTCCCCTGAAAGCGTGGGCGTAGAAGAAGCTGGTGTCGACGAAGATCTGGCGCATTTTACCTGCCCCCGTAGAGGCGCCTGTCGATTGTTTCGCTAAAGAGATTCTCCCGGCGTTCATCTGCAGCACCGGCAATTCCTCCGGCCTCCAGCAAGGGGTCCCGTTCAGGGCGCGTCCTTGTCAGATCGGTAATGATCTCCCTTAAGAGGGCGGAGACGGTTTTGCCCTCTCGGGCGGCCTTCGCCTGCAGGTACTGGTACTGCCATTCCTCGATGACAACCTGCATCCGCCGCATGTCTGCACCTCCCTGCACATTACACCTTACACATTAAATATAGATTAATGCGGACCCTGTGTCAACCACCGGCGCGTTGCTCCTTCAGCACACCCTTTTCAGGCAGGCCCCGTGCAGGGTATCATTGCGATCCCCTCTTGGCTGTCCTGATGAGGCGCCTCCTGCTCCATCTCGCCAGGATCCTGACCTGGAGAAGAGAGTCCTTTGGGTGCAGCAGCGCGCATCTTGCAGCCCGGCGCAAGGAGAAATGTGGTATAATTTAATCAACCTGATGCCGAAAAGGAGGTGCTGCTTCTTGGGCGCAAACATTCCCCCCGCAGGCGAGATCTTCGTCACCTACGAGCAGTAC
>NZ_JABUEX010000135.1:0-3142 GCF_013314835.1 Syntrophothermus sp. | reverse complement strand
AGCTGCTCCTTTTGCGCATCCGTCAGGGGAAGGTAGTCGGGGTAGCGCTCCTCGGTCAGCTCCTTATTGATCGTGTCGAGCAGAGAGTTGAACTGGTCCACGAAGCTCTTCACGGTTTCGAAGATCCTGTCCGTATCATTGGCGACCGTGACCAGCACCGGGGACGCCGTCGTCTTCTTTAAGGTAAAAGTAATGTTGTTCAGGGTGAAGGTGTTTTCGTACTTTGTGATCCCCGTGAGGCCGTTGATATCCACGATGGCGTTTTTCCCCTGCGCAGTAGAGGAAAGAGCTAGGGTTCCCAGAGCAAACGTATCCACGACATCGGCAATTTCGATCTCGTTGGTGGGGTAGTCACCGGTGCGGGTGGTCGAGATCACCACCTTGTCGGTGCTTGCGTCGTAAAATGCAGTGACACCCAGAGATGCCTCGGCATTGATCCTGGCGAGTACACTGTTCAGTGTATCCACCGTTGTGTTGACAGTGAAAGTTTTGCTGTTGCGCGTACCGTCCGGGTTATAGGTGGTGATGGTGAACGAAAGGCTCGTGGTGGTCCCCCAGGGTCGGGCAAACTTGGCCTTCTGACTTTCCAAGGTGGCGTTAGGGTCGATTTTGTTCGTGGTGCTGGCGGAAAGGGCAGACGTACTTATGTCCGTGGCTACTTCCGCCAACTGGTTCACTTTTATGCTATACGTTCCCGGCTGTGCGCTGCCCCCTGGTACGGCTGTTACTGCTGTTTCGTCGCTCGACGTGGCCTTCTTTGCCTGGAAGGTGCCCTGTAGCCGCAGGGGGGAAGCGGTGTTCGTGCGGAAGTCCATGAGCACCCGGTTGATGGCGCGGTAGTCCTCCTGGCGCCACTGCAAGAGCTGCTTCTGCTGCAAGAGCTTATCGAGGGGAATACGCGCCGCCTTCATCAGGTCTTCAACGATCTTCTGGGTCTCGAGGCCGGATACGAGACCGGCCACCCTGTTGATCGGGCTGAAGCTCGTGTTTGCCATTTCCAAACCGCCCCTTCTAGACCTTCTCGTCCACGAGGAGGCCTACGAGCCTCCAGATCTCGGCCACGAGGTTCAGGATCTTCTCGGGAGGAACCTCGTTGACCACCTCGCCGCTCTCCTCGTCAATCACCTGAACCATCACCCTCTTCGTATCCTCGTGAATCCTAAAGTGGAGCTTGTAGTCGAAGGCCCGGACAGCCCGCGTGAGCCTTTCCGCGGCCTCCTCGAGCCCGGCGCGAAAGTCCATGCCCTGGCCTTCTTTTTCTGCAAGAAGAGTTCCTTCCTCCGGCACCTGCCGCCCCTCGGCCCTCGGGTTAGGGAACGGCTGAGTGGTGTGGCTCAAAACTCCCACGTGCCTTTCAGGACCGCTCACCTTCAAGATAAAATCACCCCTGCAACCCTTCTTTTAAAGCCGCACCTTAACAAAAACACGGGCTGGCAAGGAAGAAGCTCCTGCCAGCCCGCACCCTTCGCGCTTAGCCGAGGAGCCGCAATACGGCCTGTGGCACCATGTTCGCCTGGGCGAGCATCACTGTGCCGGCCTGCATGAGGATCTGCTGCCGCGTGAAGTTCATCATTTCTTGCGCCATGTCTACATCTCTGATGCGCGACTCTGCGGCCGTCAGGTTCTCCGCCGCCACCCCGAGGTTGGCGATGGTGTGCTCGAGGCGGTTCTGGTAGGCACCCAGTTTGGCGCGCTCTGTGGAAACCTCATCAATAGCCTTCTGGAAAGTCGTAATTGCAGCTTCGGCATCAGACTGGGTAAGCACGCTGACAGCATAACCAGATGTGGTCGCCAGGCCCCCGGTGGTAGTCGTGTAAACCAGAGTGATGCTGGCGTCTGTAGTACCACTTGAGCTTGCGATCCCGAGTGCGTCGGTCGTGGTACTGAACGAACCGTCACCCAAAACTGCCGCAGCACGCATGTCACTGATACTTACTGTCAACGTCTGGTCTTGGTTTGCCCCAATGTGGAAGTTCTTGTTTGCGAAGCTGGCATCCAGGAGTTTCTGGGTATTGAATTCGGTAGTGACGCCAATACGCTGAACTTCCTCCGTTAGCTGGTTGATCTCTTTCTGAATCTGCAACCGGTCAGCAC
The DNA here is from genome assembly GCF_013314835.1 of Syntrophothermus sp. Classification (NCBI taxonomy): domain Bacteria; kingdom Bacillati; phylum Bacillota; class Clostridia; order Eubacteriales; family Syntrophomonadaceae; genus Syntrophothermus; species Syntrophothermus sp. The sequence continues at coordinate 1,048 of NZ_JABUEX010000135.1, read as the reverse complement.
TGGTTAAGGTGTCGTTGGCCGCCTGGTCAGCCAACTCCCGCATACGCTGGAGGATGCTGTGGGTCTCGTTTAAGGCGCCCTCTGCCGTCTGGATGAGGGAAATTCCGTCCTGGGCGTTACGCACCGCCTGGTTCAGGCCCCGGATCTGGCCGCGCATCTTCTCGGAAATCGCCAACCCGGCGGCATCGTCTGCGGCCCGGTTGATGCGGAGGCCCGAGGAGAGCTTCTCGAGCGACTTGGACATCGCACTATTGGTCTGCGACAGGCCGCGCCATGCGTTGAGGGCGCTGATGTTGTGGTTGATGATCACAGTGTCTCACTCCTCCCTGAAGTTTTCTCGCGCGCTTCCCTGCGCTTGAAGTTGTTGGCCTTTTCTTTTCACTTCTTGAACGCTAAATGCTCCTCTCCCTGAAAATGGCTCTTTCTTTCCTCTGGGAAATCCCCCCTTTTTTCTCTTTTTTCGCCCTGTGCCGGGTGGAGTGCGGATGTGCAGGCATGGCCCCGGCCCAAGGCGGGTCAAAGGTGCCGGAACAGAAAAGGCCTGCCCGGCTATTTCTAGTATCGGACAGGCCTGGAGGAAAATTTAGGGCTGAAAATCGCGCCATTGTTCCCCCAGCACGCCGAATTTTCCCGAAATCGCCCTCTCTTGCCCCTTCTTTCCTCTTTTGCCGCTTCTTGCAGAAACCCCTTCAGAATGGCCCCGGCGCATCACCGGTTCTTCTCTCGCCAGAGCGCAAGGAATTCAGCAGGGTTGAGGACAGCGATACCACCACATGCCGATGCCGGAAAATGCTTTTTGTTGCCGGTAATAAGAACTGCATCCCCAGCCGCCAGGGCAGCCTCGAGAAAAGGTTCGTCATCAGGATCAGGCAGTCTTTCGGGTAAAGGCCTGGCGGCAACCAAAAGCCCTTCGGACTCGATCTGGGCAAGAAGGGCGTCTCTTTCTCCTTTTTCGATCCCAAATTTGGGGCGGGCAAGCACCTCCCGGTATTCGTTCAATATCCGGGCATCATAAACAACCCTCAACAGTCCTGCAGCAACAAGCCGG
>NZ_JABUEX010000134.1:0-3176 GCF_013314835.1 Syntrophothermus sp. | reverse complement strand
TGTCCTACGGCCCCTACCTCAAGCTTAACGGCAGGAAGGTGCAGGCCTTCCTCTTTGCCTTTATCGACGACTGCTCGCGCCTCATCCCCTTTGCCCGGTTCTGTCTCTCGGAGAAATACGACTCGTTGAAGATCGTCTTCAAGGAGGCGATCTTGCGCCGGGGGATACCCAGGATGGTTTACGTGGACAACGGGAAGATCTACCACTCCGACCAGTTCCACGTAGTCTGCGCCTCTCTGGGTATCACCCTCATCCACACAAGGCCGTACGATGCCCAGGCCAAGGGGAAAATCGAGAGGTTCTTTTTAACGGTGAAACAGCGCTTCTATCCCCGGCTGGAACCGGACAACCTCTCCTCTCTTGAATCCCTGAACAGGGCCTTCTGGGAGTGGCTGGAGACGGATTACCACCGGAGCGTACACACTGCCCTGGGGATGAGTCCCCTGGACAAGTTCCTGTCCCAGGCAAGCCAGGTCAGAATGGTGGAGGACCCCGCTTCCCTGGAGCAGCTGTTCCTGCAGCGGGAGAGGCGCACCGTGAAGCACGACGGCACCATCTCCCTCAACAAGCGGCTCTTCGAGGTGCCGCCCCAGTTCATCGGGCAGAAGATAGAAGTTCGCTTCGACCCCGAAGATCCGGGCCGGGTGTTCGTCTTTGCTGACGGTGTCAGAGTGGCCGAGGCGAAGCCGGTCAACCTGGCCGACAACGCCCGGGTGAAAAGAGACCGGTTCCTCTCTTTCGCCAGGATGTTGGATGAGGAGGGGAAAGGGTGATGTACCGGGCGTTTTATTCCCTGTCATGGGAGCCTTTCTCGAAGGAGATCGCACCGGAGGATTACTTCCCTTCGAGAAACTGGTCGGAGGCGAAGGCCAGGCTGCAGTACCTTGTGAGAGCGAGGGGAATCGGTGTCCTGGTTGGAGAGCCGGGGTCGGGAAAGACCTTTGCCCTGCGTTCCCTTGCGGCAGGGTTGAACCCGGCCCTGTACAGGGTGATCTACCTACCCCTGTCTACCGGAACGGTGATGGATTTTTACCGGGGGCTGGCCGGCGGGCTGGGCGAGGAGCCCAAATTCCGCAAGATCGACCTCTTCGAGCAGATCCAGCGCTCTGTGCTCAACCTCTTTCAGGAGAGAAGGATCACCCCTGTCTTCATCCTGGATGAAATGCACCTGGCTTCACCCAAGTTCCTGCTGGATTTGAGCATTCTCTTCAATTTCTCGATGGATTCGCTGAACCCGTTTGTCTTCGTTCTCTCCGGCCTGCCGTTTTTGTTGAACCGCCTGGGCTTAAGCCAGACGCAGTCCCTCGTCCAGCGGGTGGTGATGCGCTACAAGATGGAGCCCCTGGAGAGGGATGAGGTCAAGGGTTACATTGAACACTACCTGAAGCTGGCGGGGGCCAACCATACCCTTTTCACCGACTCGGCTGTCGAGGCCATCGCTTCCAACTCCCGGGGCTGGCCGAGAATGGTCAACAATCTCGCCGTCACCGCTCTCATGCTTGGTGCTCAGCTCAAGGTGTGCCCTGTGGATGAGGATATCGTCAGGCAGGCTGCGGGTGAACTGGGGTTCTGTTGATGCCGCTTTTTGATAAGGGCTGGGGTAGATCTCGGCTCTTTTTTTGTTATCCAAAAAGCGTGACTATTTGAAAAATCGTTCTCAGTGAATTGCTTTAATGTGAAATTCTTGCACATTCTTCTGGATTAGCGGGCTGGTTTATTTTGCAAGATAGTGGTAGGTTTATTTTGAAAAATCACACTATTGAGAGCCAGATTGATTTTTATTCTAAGCTTCGTTGGTGGTAGCAGCACTTTTAATAGCAGGAATCAGTTATGCCGTATCTCCGGAAGAACAGGCTAAAATCTGTGCTCAAGAAAACCTGCCCAATTACTTAAGAATGATCGCAGATGATTATAAAAATTTCCACTTCTCCAGCAAGGAAGACCTTACCAGAGCCTCTCTTGGCGAACCAATTCCTAACGTGCGAATTGGAATGAAGGAATTAGATATGAATAAAACGCTTAAGGATCAGGCTGAACCCTATCCCTTCTATGTCTTCCCGGTAATGGTTGATAATAAGGCAGTAACAGATTTCACGGTTGTATTAGAAAAGGTAAATGGAAACCTGTAGACATTGGTGGAAACTTAAGTGCCATCATTGAAGAAGTGGCCCATGCAGAACGAGTTAGTACCAGGGACCTCCGTTGTTTTGCGTTTTGCCGCTGAGACATTTGTAATCGTCAGCAAGAACAGGCAAGAATACGGCTATCTCCCGTATTTTGTGACTCGAGGGGGTCCGAGAATAGCATCTCCCGGATCCCTTACTTTTATTGAGGAGGTAAAGATGCTTAAGCACAGGTTTTTACGGCTGCTTTTGAAAAGTCCACTCTTTATTATTCTGCTCATTTTTTTCACCATCACAACCAACACAGAGGCGATGTAGCTGTCAACTCCGAGTGGAAAAAATTTTTTGGTTCTTCAACATATGGCGGATACTCCACCACTACTCGAAGAGACCTGAACCAAACTGGACTACTCCGAGGTGCAGAAGCAAGCACCAAGAAACCATCCACGCCTTTAGCAAAGACCAACGGGCACATCAGGGTGATCCGGAGAGCATTGAAACCGTATGTTGCGACCTATCACCGGCTTATCACCTGCGGGCGGAGGACCTTCCGACAGGCGCGGCCGGTCTTCGACTGCTTTCGCGTCCGGTACGGTGGTTCGCGTTAGCAAAGGCATCCTGGAATACCAAGACGGATCGCGAGCTCAGGCCAGAGGTTATCGCAGCATTAGACCCTAATAACGGCGGCTTACATTACTTGGAAGTTGTCTCAGTCAGGGTCTACCTCAAATTGCCTCTTTCGGCAACCAATCCTGTGGCTACCCATACACAGGCTGGCGAGGGACCAAATTTTTTAAAGGCCCCCAGGCACCTGTTCTTGCGTGCAACGCACCAGAGTCAGGGGTTGTTCGTATCCCTCTCCTTTTTGCTATGCCACAAGCGAAGGAATTCTAGACAAGGCTTTGAGCGCTTCTCCCAAAGGAGTCCCCTGGGCCTTGGTGGCAAGGAGAGGAATTTTTGCCTGGAGCCAAGCCGCAGGGTCGGTTGCCTTTTGAAGGGGTTCAAGAAGCTCCTTTTGGATTAGTGAGCAGCCTGAACTGACCTCAGGCCACT
>NZ_JABUEX010000037.1:0-27176 GCF_013314835.1 Syntrophothermus sp. | reverse complement strand
CTCCGGCACTCAACTAAACGACAATTTGGTTAAACAAAGGTTACTGAGACTTCCGTTGAGTGCCGGACAACACACGGCGAAACTGAGGGCTGCGAAGCGGAGCGAGAAACAGGAGGTTTCGGCTAGCTGTGGACTGAGTTCCGGCACTCAGGATGAGTCTAGCTCGGGAGCCCTTTATGCAAGCAGCGATTTTCCCGAGCATTGCATTCCCTGAGTGCCGGACGAATCCCGAGCGGTCCGCCTAGTACCGCCCAAGAAACCTAGTAAACGTGAACTGAATAAGTCAAACCTTCCTTGGTTTCTTGGATAAGCGGCACGCTGTAATAGATTTTAGCCGGCAGCCTAGCCTGCGCAAGCAGGCGGCTACCCGAAGAGAGCCGATGTGTTGCAGGCGAGGAGTCTCGGAGCGAGCTGGCTAACACACCTCCACAGTCGCATTTTCATTCCCTAGTGGTGACTCGGATGAGAGTCATAAAGGTCTGTGGCTAGTCTTAAGAGCAGGGTTGACGGGGTTTGCTTTCGGATGCGGGTTTGATCGCCGGGGTTACAGGGAAATCTATAAACGTAGGTTATCGACGATGTTGCCCGGCGGCGGCTACGCAGCAAGCCAGTGGTTGTTTTCTTGACGCTATTACCGCACAAGGAGGTAGGCGCATGCTCGTTTTCGCGGGGCCCCAGCTTGGGCCTCCTGCAGGAACGAAGAGAGAGTGGCTTCTGACCAACGGCATTGGAGGCTTTGCTTCCTCCACCGTCTCCGGTATCAATACCAGAAAATACCACGGGTTACTGGTGGCTGCATTAAACCCTCCGGTAGAGCGGCGCCTCCTTTTGGCCAAGCTGGAAGAAGAGGTTTGCGTTGAGAGCAGAAAGTACAGCCTTTTTTGCAGTCAGACCGTGGGCGGTTACTCCGGGCACGGTTTTGATTTTCTGTATGAGTTTCACCGGTTTCCTTTTCCTACATATATTTACAGATTGGAGAACATTTTCATTCAAAAAGAGATCATGATGGTGCGGGGCGAAAACACGGTATTAATTCTGTACCACGTCCTCAACCCGGACAATCTTAATTTTAGACTCTGTCTCTTTCCGCTGGTCACAAACCGCGACTACCACTGGACTGTACGCAAAAACAAGTGGCCGTTTCTTACCAGCATTCAGGACAACAGGGTTATGATCGAGGCCTATCCAGGAGCACCGAAACTTTATTTGAGTGCCGACCGGGGTAGACTCCAGCGGGCGGGGTTCTGGTACTATGACCTGTTCTACGAGCTGGAGGCGGAACGCGGTCTAGATGCGGTGGAAGACTTGTACTGCCCGGTGAAATTCGAGATAGAGAGCAACAGGAGTTTATCTTGGGCTCTAAGGGCTTCTACCGAAGACTTGGCCATTGACCAGGAGTGGGTACTTAAACAAAGAAACGAATCGCTCGACCGTATGAAGAGATTAGGCCGCGCCTTACCGCAGACCGATAATCATATAAAGGTGCTGACTTTGGCTGCGGATGATTTCATTGTGGAACGCAGGAACACGGGTAAGAAGACCATAATTGCGGGTTATCCCTGGTTTACGGATTGGGGACGGGACGCGATGATCGCCCTGCCAGGGCTGACCTTGGTGACGGGGCGTTACCGAGATGCACGAGAGATAATTAAGGGCTTTGTGGACTGGGTTCAGGAAGGCTTAGTACCCAATTGCTTCTCCGATGATTCTGGATGTCCTCATTACAACACGGTTGATGCTTCTTTGTGGCTATTTTGGGCTGTGCACAAGTACCTTGAATATACGGGGGACTGGGATTTTGTGAACGAAGTGTACCCTTGTCTTTGTACTATAGTTGATGACTACTGCCGGGGAACAAGGTACGGCATCAAGGTAGATAAAGACGGGCTAGTCACCCAGGGAGAGGAAGGGATGGCCCTGACTTGGATGGATGCCCGAATTGCAGGGCAACCGGTAACCCCGCGAAGGGGGAAAGCCGTGGAGATAAACTCGTTGTGGCATTTTGCTGCACGGTTTTTGGCTTACTTGACATGTCGGTTTGGAAGGCCGAGATCGGGTAAAGAGTTTACAAAACTGGCTGACCTGGTCAGGAGCTCTTTCGTCAGGGAGTTCTGGTTTGAGCCAGGCGGTTATCTCTATGATGTCGTGGGAGAAGTTGACAAAGACGCCACGTTAAGGTGCAATCAGGTAATCGCGGTTAGCCTGCCAACCCGTCTGTTGAACTCGGAACAGGAAAAGAGTGTAATAAGAAAAGTATGGCGCGAGCTTTACACCCCTTTCGGTCTGAGGACTCTGTGTCCTCTCTCCGAGGGGTACAAAGGCACCTATGGTGGAAGCGAGCACGAGCGCGACCGTGCTTATCACCAGGGAACCGTTTGGGTGTGGCCGTGGGGACATTTCGTCACGGCGGTGAGCAGGATTTACGCTGACTACAGCGGGCGCCTGACGTTGATAAAGAAAATGGTAAAACCCCTTTTGATCCATCTTGAGGACGGATGCGTTGGTAACGTTTCTGAGATTTTTGACGGCGATTTTCCGCATTCTCCCAGGGGTTGCTTTGCCCAGGCCTGGTCAGTAGGAGAGGTGCTCCGGGTTTATGCGGAAGAGGTTATGGGGGTCAAAGGAAGGCATAAGATCGATATCCAGGACTAAAAGAAATTAAGAATTGCACCGCTTATAAAAAAAGAGTAGAATGGCATATGAAAGCTAGGACAGGACGCGGGCATCACGCGGAACTGCCCGCTGCCGATAAAGGAGGTGGATCTAACGGTGTTTGGCTTGATCGGGAATGTCGGGCCGTGGGAATTGATACTGATACTGACTATAGCTCTAATCATTTTTGGACCGGGGAAATTACCTGAGGCCGGTAAAGCCATCGGCCGGGCTATGAATGAGTTCAAGAAGGCATCTACAGGAATACAAAACGAAATACGAGAAGCGGTTTCCCTGGATGAAAAGGACAGCAAGGACAACAGCAGTGCAAGTTCTACGTAGACGGTGCTCTATGTCGTGGCCGTTGCGGCTCGGGATGGTAACCATGGTCCTAAAGAAGATTTTTCTTTAGTGTTAAGTTGAATAAGGCATCCAACTCTTATCGAGAGAGGTGGAGGGACGGGCCCTATGAAACCCGGCAACCGCCTTGGTTATCCGAGGTATGGTGCCAATTCCTGCAGGATGTGATTCCTGGGAGATAAGAGGAGGCAGACCAATCGCGAGTTCATATGCCTCTTCCTGGGAAGAGGCTTTTTTATGTTTTGGGTAAAAGGAGTGAAGCACTTGAACAAAGACCTGGCATCTTTGTTAAGAGAAAGGATAATCATTCTCGACGGGGCCATGGGCACCATGCTTCAAGAGAAAGGGCTGCGCCCAGGGGATTGCCCGGAGTTGTTTGGGCTGGAACACCCGGAAGTACTGGAAGAAATACATGGCCAATATATAGAAGCAGGTGCTGATATAATCCAGACTAATACATTCGGAGCTAACCGTTTCAAGCTGGCTGAATACGGCTTGCAAGACCGCGTGGTCGAAATAAACAAGGCTGCGGTCAAGGCTGCCAAGAAAGTGGCAGGCAGCGGGGCCTTGGTGGCTATCGATATCGGCCCTACCGGTCGTTTGTTGCAGCCAGCCGGGAATACTACATTTGACCAGCTTTACGAGGCTTTTCGCGAGCAGGTGGTAGCTGGGGCCGAAGCCGGGGCTGACCTGGTTTCGATTGAAACCATGACTGATATAGGTGAACTCCGGGCCGCCGTGATTGCGGCCCGTGAGAATACTGACCTGCCGATATTGGCCCATTTGACGTTCGAGCCCAACGGGCGGACCATGATGGGAACTTCTCCGGCCGGGGCTGCACTGGTGCTGGAAGCTTTGGGAGTAACGGCTATCGGCGCTAATTGCTCGGGGGGGCCCAAAGAATTGCTCCCGGTTATCGAAGAGATGGCTCGGGTTACCGGAATTTTTCTGTCAGTGGAGCCGAATGCTGGTCTTCCTAAGCTAGAAAACGGGCGCACTATTTTCCCGGAGACTCCAGAGAGTATGGCTGTTTATGCCCTGAGCTTGCGGGAAGCTGGAGCTAACTTGATCGGCGGGTGTTGCGGGACTACTCCTGCCCATATCAGGGCTATGGCTGAAATCTTGCGGGGCCTTCCCCCGGTAACCAGAAGGCCTAAACGGGTTCGTGCTCTGGCCTCGCGCAGCCGGTACGTAGTATTGTCTGAGGATAGTCCGCTTCATTTTATTGGGGAACGGATTAACCCTACTGCTCGCAAGAAACTGGGTCAGGACATTGCCCAGGGCAGCATGGCCATGGTGGCCGAAGAAGCCCGGAAGCAGGTGGAAGCCGGGGCGCCATTGATAGACGTAAATGTTGGGGTCCCAGGTATCGATGAACCGTCGGCTATGGAAAAGGCGGTAATTGCGGTGCAAAGCGCGGTGGACGTGCCGATATCAATAGATTCAGCCAATTCGGCGGCGGTAGAGGCTGCCTTAAAGGCCTTTGTGGGCCGTCCTCTAATCAATTCAACTACGGGCGAACAAAAGGTTTTGGAGCGTATATTGCCTTTGGCTAAAAAGTACGGGGCAGCGGTACTGGGATTATGTTTGGACGAGAAGGGGATCCCGTCAACAGCCGGGGAGAGGTTCGAGATAGCGGTTCGCATATTAGAGCAGGCCCGGTTATACGGTTTGCGCGAAGAGGATATTTATATCGATTGCCTGGTCAAGACCGCCGGGGCAGAACAAGCCCAGGTCATGGAAACCATCAAGTGCGTGCGGATGGTTCGTGAGAGACTAGGACTGGCTACGGTTTTGGGCATCAGTAATGTTTCCCATGGACTGCCGGCTAGAGAAATCCTTAACTCGACCTATTTGGCTATGGCGTTGGGTAGCGGTTTAGATCTCCCGATAATCAACCCGTTTGACCAGCGTATTCGGGAGGTCATTTTGGCGTCTGGGGTGCTCCTTAACCGGGATATTTCCGCCCGGAAGTTCGTAGGTGAGTTCAAAGATAGAACATCTTTGCCCTCAGAGGCTGTTCGACCTGGATCGTGGGTATGTGAGAAGTGCAACATTCCCTTGCTTGTAGCTGGCAAGCCTCCGGGAGGAGTTGACGATGCTAGCCGACTTCCTGTTGTAGCCGGGGAAGAAAAGGTTAAACAGGAAGAGGGTTCCAAGGGGGCCGATATAGCTGCTAGGATAGAGGAAGCGGTGGTTAAAGGGGAGGAACACCTAATAGTTGGACTGGTGAAAGAAGCTTTGGCAGCTGGAATCGCTGCTTTGGAGGTAGTCAACAAGTCTTTGATACCGGGAATAGAGAAAGTAGGTGAGCTTTACGAAAAGCAGGAGTACTTTTTACCTCAGCTAATGCTTTCGGCCGAAACAATGAAGAAAGGTTTTGCGACAGTCAGGCCATTTTTGACACAACAGGCCCAGCAACAATTCGGTACAATTATCATGGCAACCGTCGAGGGAGACATCCATGACATAGGTAAGAACATCGTGAGCCTGATGCTGGAGAATTACGGGTTCAAGGTGATAGACCTTGGCAAGAACGTTCCGGCCCAGCGCATCGTGGAGGAAGCAGTCAGGAGCCGGGCTGACATCGTTGGCCTGAGTGCCTTGATGACGACCACTATGCCTCGCATGGGAGAGGTTATCGAGAAATTGCGCGAGAAGGGACTCGGCTGCAGGGTCATGGTTGGCGGAGCGGTACTGACTCAGGAGTATGCTGAGCGGATTGGGGCTGATGCCTATGCCCGTGATGCGCGCGAAGCAGTTATAAAAGCCAGAAAACTTTGCAACCTGGACTAAAGGGGAGGATTGTATGGCGGTGAAAAAGACTTACGAAGAAATCAATGAGAAGATTCGCCGGGGAAAAGCGGTGGTAGTAACGGCGGAAGAGATGATCGGTATAGTTGAAGAGAAAGGATACACCAAGGCCGCGGAAGAAGTGGATGTAGTTACTACCGGGACGTTTGGTCCTATGTGTTCGTCGGGGGCTTTTCTTAACTTCGGTCATTCGAATCCCCGCATAAGGATGAAACGGGTTTGGCTTAACGGGGTAGAAGCATATTCTGGGATTGCTGCGGTTGACGCTTACATCGGTGCAACCCAGCTTCCAGAAAACGATCCGGAAAACAAAGTATACCCGGGCAAATTCGTGTACGGGGGAGGTCACGTCATCCATGACCTCGTGGCTAGGAAAATGATAAGACTAGAAGCCGTAAGTTATGGAACCGACTGTTATCCGCGCAAGAAAATTGAAACGATGATAACCCTAGATGATCTAAACGAAGCGTATCTGTATAATCCGAGAAACGCTTACCAGAATTACAACTGTGCGGTAAACTTAGGTAATCGCACTATTTATACTTATATGGGTATACTCAAGCCCAATCTGGGAAATGCAAGTTACTCTAGTGCCGGGCAATTAAGCCCCCTGTTGAACGATCCCTATTACCGAACCATAGGCATTGGAACCCGGATTTTCCTAGGGGGAGGGATAGGCTATGTGGCTTGGTACGGAACCCAACACCATCCCAATGTTCCCAGAGCTGAAAACGGCGTTCCTTTAGGAGGAGCAGGTACTTTGGCCGTGATCGGCGATCTTAAACAGATGAGCCCGGAGTGGCTGGTTGGAGCCAGTTTCATAGGGTACGGAGCCAGCATGTACGTAGGTCTAGGTATACCTATCCCCATTTTAGACGAAGAAATGGTTCGGTACACGGCAGTGAAGGATGAGGAGATTTTGTGTCCCGTGGTGGATTACAGCGAAGGTTACCCCTACTGCAAGCCCATTGATCTCGGCTATGTAAACTATAGGGATCTGAAGAGCGGGAAGGTTACCATTAGGGGTAAAGAGGTTCCAACCACTCCTATGTCCAGCTATCCCAGAGCGCGGAAGATCGCTGAAATACTCAAAGAATGGATAAAGAGCGGAAGGTTCGAACTGACACAACCTGTCGCACCGTTACCTTCGGCCGATGCCGACATCGTTTTTCATTCACTGCCTGAGCGCAATGTAAACGGGTACAATGGGTTAAGATAAAAGGGGGAAGAAAAGTGATAAAGAACAGGGTGGTTTGCTTTTTCTCCGCCTCTCAATCGGAACAACCGATCATTTATAGATTAGTCAAGGATTATGACCTCGTGATAAACATCTTAAAAGCGGATATCAATCCACAGAAAGAAGGATACCTAGTAGTCGAACTCGTCGGAACCAGAGAACAGTTTGAGCGAGGAGTTAATTATCTGAAGGACTTGGGGGTTAGGGTGGAGCCTCTAAGCCAAACCGTGGTTTGGCATGAAGAAATCTGCATCCAGTGTGGTGCTTGTGCTTCTTTCTGTCCAACCGGGGCTCTAGAGATTACCGACCGTGAAAAAATGGAGGTATCTTTCGACAACAGCCGCTGCGTGGTATGCGGTATGTGCTTAGATTGTTGCCCGACCCGGGCAGTGAAGCTGCACTTTGAAGTAGCATAGTCCTTTGGGTGACTGGTAGTTCAAAAATTGACACATCAGATATAATTAAAGCAACAAGGAAAGCAACAAGTCTAGGCAGGAGCGGGGGCAGTGGTACAAAACGATTACAGCCGGCGAAAGTACCGGATTTTTTACCAGGCCTCGGATCTCATTTACTTCCAAATAAAGCTGAAGGAGACCGATCTAGCGATAGGAGTAGATAGAGAAAGCTTTAATGATGGACTGGTAGAGCTCGCAGAAAGGACAGTTATTAAACTTCGAGGAGATCTGGAAAGCTATATTATCTTGTCACCAGAATTTAGGACGTCTTTTGCTCCGGTTCCGGCTTTGCCGGGAGCGCCTCCCGTAGCCATGAGCATGATAAGGGCTGCCGCTGTAGCTGGGGTTGGGCCTATGGCAGCCGTAGCAGGTGCTATTGCAGAAGCGGTAGGAAAAGAGCTGGAATCCAGGGTGCGGGAGGTTGTGGTCGAAAACGGTGGAGACATTTATTTGAGTGGCAAACACGACAGGATCATCGGGATTTTTGCCGGCGAGTCTCCTTTCAGCAACCGTATAGGTTTGAAGGTAGGGGGCGCAGAGATGCCGGTTGGTGTGTGTACCTCCTCCGCGACAGTGGGCCCATCGGTGAGCCTAGGGCGGGCTGACGCGGCGGTAATTAAAGCCAAAAGTGCGGCTTTAGCAGACGCGGTCGCTACCGGAGCCGGAAACCTAGTGCAGGGCGAGAGTGATTTGGTCAAGGCCCTGGAGTATGCTAAAGGGATTGACGGAGTACTGGGGGTAATTGTTATAAAGAAAGATAAGTTAGCTGCATGGGGAGAAATGGAGATAATTCCTCTGTCAAAGCAAGCTAACCGGAGATGAGGGAGAAGGAGGAGTTATTCTGGACAGTGAAATGGTGGTTGACCTACTGACGGAATGGCTTAAAACCAGAGTCCAAGAAGCAGGTGCCCAAGGGGTCGTATTCGGCCTTAGCGGGGGAATCGATTCGGCAGTAGTAGGAGCTCTATCCCGCCGTGCTTTCGGGGACGATGTACTCGGAATAATCATGCCTTGTCAAAGCAGTGTTCAGGACATGTTGGACGCGAAGCTGGTAGCGGACGAGTTGTCTATTCCCTGCATCATGGTGGAACTGGACGATGCTTACCAGTTACTTCTCGGGCAGTATGAGGCTTTTGTTAAGATAGGGAATGAAGAGAAGGCCCGTCAGGTTAAGGGTAACATTAAACCGCGTTTACGCATGATAACTCTCTATTATTTTGCCCAGGCTTTGGGATATTTGGTGGTAGGCACGAGTAACCGTGATGAGCTGGAAGTCGGGTACTTTACCAAGTATGGTGATGGGGGAGTAGACCTTATGCCCATCGGGGCTTTAGTTAAATCACAGGTGAGAGAACTGGCCAAGTTCTTGGGGGTTCCGGAATGTATCATTAATAAGGTTCCTTCGGCTGGCTTGTACGAGAATCAAACGGACGAAGCGGAGATGGGCATCCGCTATGAGGATTTGGACCGTTACCTTTTAACTGGTGAAGGTACGGATGAAATTGTACGGAAGATCAGGACCATGCAGAAGCTGTCCGAGCATAAGCGGAGATTGCCCCCGATTCCCGAACTGTAATCGGGGTTACAAACACAGTGCTAAGGGGAGGCTCTAGGGCATGTCAGGTCATTCTAAATGGGCGAACATTAAACACAAGAAGGCACGTTCGGATGAAAAAAAGGGAAAAGTGTTTACTAAGATAGCCAAGGAGATTATCATAGCTGCTCGAGACGGAGGAGGGGATCCTGATAATAACCCTCGTCTTAAAGCGTTGATTCAGAAAGCTAAGGGCGTTAACATGCCGAATGAAAACATACTCCGTGCCATCAAACGGGGAACAGGTGAAATAGAAGGCGGCAATATCGAAGAGGTGACTTATGAAGGATACGGACCGGGCGGAGTCGCTTTGATGCTGTCTATTGTGACTGACAACCGAAACCGGACAGCTGCCGACATCAGACACCTGTTTTCCAAACATGGGGGCAACCTGGGGGAAGCCGGGTGTGTTAGCTGGATGTTCAGGAAAAAAGGGCTTCTAACCTTGAATTCAGAGGACATAGGAATGGATGCAGATGAGTTTATGCTGATTGCCATTGAAGCAGGGGCCGAAGACGTGAGGGAAGACTCAGGAGTGCTAGAGGTTATTACTTCGCCTGAAGATTTTAGCACGGTGAAGGAGCAGTTGGAGAATTACGGAATAAGATTTGACAGCGCGCAAGTGGCTATGGTTCCGGAAACCATAGTGGATGTTAATGATTTGGAGACAGCGAAAAAGGTGCTGAAGCTGGTGGATATCCTTGAAGACCACGACGACGTGCAGGAGGTCTATGCCAACTTTTCAATTCCCGACGATATTATGGAGAAAGTACAGCTTCAGTAGAGGGAGCGTTAGCTGGCCAAGAGACAACGGGTCTTCGTGACAGTGGAAATGCAGCATCTAGGAAATGGCGGGGGATAACTCCTGCCATTTGTTTTTGTCTGAATACTTTATCCTCAATTGGGAAGAATATACATTGATGGAGGTGAGAGTATGATCAGGCCTTACCGGGGTGCAGTTCTTGCAGGAACCTTGCTGTTAAGTTTTGCACTGGGCTACGGGCTTGCCCACAACTGGCCCCGTTTCAAGAATTTCGATTTCAAGCCCGCCGCAATAGACAGCAAAAAAGAATTCATGGTTCAGGATAAAACCCCGGTGATATTGGAACAGGTCTATACCCGCTGCGGTCATGTGACTACCAGTGAGTTCAAAGGGAAGAAATATCTGATTGGGAAATCGCTGAGCGGGGTTAGGGAACTATATCCGGTGCGAGATGGGTACCTCGTGTGGTTCGAGGACAATGGGTCGCTCGTGATTTACCAGAGGATTGACGATTGGTGTCCTAAGGATAAGAATCTCTGCCACTTGGGCACATATAAGGGATACCTGGCTGTTTATAAGGGACCTTCGGGGAATAACCAGGAGGTGGCGCGCGTGACCAAGATACGGGTCGAAGACTTGCCAGAAAAAATTCAAGAAGATGTATTTAACGGGAAGATGGAGTTCAATAACGAAACTGCTTTAAATGACGTTTTGGAAAGCCTAGATGAGTATGAGTAATCACCGATAACCCGGCAAGCCGGGCTTTTTTGTCCCCCCAGTACCAGTTGTATGGTAAGATAATTATTGAAATGGGGAGGGAAGATGATAGTATTAGGTATTGATCCGGGAACGGCAACGACTGGATACGGCGTGCTTGAAGACATAGGTGGGAAAGCCCGCTTGATCGACTACGGTGTAGTCCGAACCTCATCGGGTACGAACCAAGCCATTCGGTTACTAGAGATACATAACCGAATTGAACAGGTTATCCAATGTTATTCGCCTTCGGTTTTGGCGGTAGAAGAACTGTTTTTCAGCCGCAACGCCAAGACCGCAATCACCGTAGGTCAAGCCCGGGGGGTAGTTTTGATGACTGCTGCCGAGAGAGGGCTTGTTATTTACGAGTACACGCCCTTAGAGGTTAAGCAGGCGGTCGTTGGGTTTGGAAACGCAGACAAGCGACAGGTTCAAGCGATGGTTAAAGCCATACTGCAAATGAAAGAAATACCAAAACCTGACGACGCAGCCGATGCCTTAGCGGTAGCGATATGTCATATCCACGCTGCCCGGCTGGCGAAAGTGAGGGGAACCCAGTTGTGATTGCTTTTTTAAGGGGAATCTTGGTAGACACAGGCACTGACTGCGTATACTTGGACGTGAACGGAGTAGGGTTCGAAGTGACGGTACCACCGCGTGTCCTCAACCGTGTGACTTGCATAGGGCAGGAAGTCTTTCTGTACACTTATCTGCAGACCCTGGAAAACGAGTTTAGAATTTACGGATTTTTGGACAAAGATGAGCGCCAGCTGTTCCGGACGTTGTTGAGCATTCCTGGTTTGGGAGCGAAGACTTGTTTGGGGATCGTATCCTCTATGACTACGGAAGAGCTATACCGCGCGGTGTTGGCTCAGGACGAAAAGAGCCTGACGAGTGTACCGGGGATTGGGCGTAAAACGGCACAAAGGCTGATTTTTGAGCTGCAAAACAAGTGGCCCAAAACTGATTTAATAGCTACGACGGCGAGCGAGAGTCTACGCTCGAGCTGGACCGATACCATCAGCGCATTGGAAACCCTAGGTTTTAAGAGCAGCGAGCTAGTTCCAATCTTATCTCAATTACAGGCCAAAAACGAGCTAGGAGAGGCGGTAGAAGAAAACGTGAGGAAAGTTCTTAGGCTGAAAGGAGCAAGCGCAAAGTCCTGATTTATGATTGGACGGGAGGACGGAGATGAAGAGATTGGTGTCACCTGGGAGGGTAGAAGAAGACTTCATCGAGACGAATATCGAGATTTCATTGCGGCCGTCAAGACTTGCAGAATATATAGGGCAGGAGAAGGCCAAAGAAAATATCGCCGTTTTCATCGATTCGGCTCTACAAAGGAAGGAACCTCTGGACCATGTTCTGCTTTCTGGTCCTCCCGGGCTGGGAAAGACCACCTTAGCCAGTGTTATTGCCAACGAGATGGGGAAACCGATTAGGAAGACTTCAGGACCGGCTCTCGAGCGCCCGGGCGATTTGGCTGCTATCCTAACTAACCTGGAACCGGGGGAAGTGCTCTTCATCGACGAAATTCATCGGTTAAACCGAGTGGTAGAAGAAATACTCTACCCTGCCATGGAGGACTTTGCCATCGATATCGTAATCGGTAAGGGACCGAGTGCTCGAACTCTAAGGTTGGATCTGCCACCTTTTACGTTAATAGGGGCGACGACTCGTCCTGGACTTTTGAGTTCACCCCTGCGGGACCGTTTCGGTATTCTCTGCCGTTTGGATTTTTACGAGGAAGATGAATTAATTCTGATCATAACGAGATCGGCTGCTTTGCTGGGTATCAGTATCGATGAGGGCGGAGCTAGGGAAATAGCCCGTCGGGCTAGAGGGACTCCTCGAATAGCTAACCGCCTTTTAAAAAGGGTCAGAGACTTCGCTGTGGTTCAGTCAGGGGGAACGATTGACGCAGAAATTGCGGCCATGGCTTTATCCAAATTGGAAATCGATGAACGAGGACTGGACCGAATCGACCGGACAATACTGGATATTATCATTTCAAAATTTAATGGAGGACCGGTGGGGTTAGATACGTTAGCCGCCGCCGTTTCCGAAGAACCCGATACCTTACTCGACGTTTACGAGCCATATTTGCTGAAGATCGGCTTTATCCAGAGATCGCCCCGAGGGAGAATGGTAACTCCCAGCGGGTACCGCCACCTGGGTTACAAGTGCTCCGAGGATCACGGGGGCCGACTTTTTGCGATCAATGAGGAGTGAAACCGTTGAAGTTGCTGTTGCATGTTTGCTGTGGACCCTGTGCTACTTACCCGGTTCCTTTCTTGCGGGAAAAGGGGTTTGAGGTCTGGGGCTACTTTTACAATCCTAATATACATCCTTTTACCGAGTACGCTAAACGAAGGGAATCTTTTTATCGGTATGCTGAACTGGATAAGCTCATGATAATTAAGAATGACGAGTACAGTTTCGAAGACTACTGGCAGAGGGTTTCATTCCGCGAGGGTCGTCGGTGTTTTTTCTGCTACCACCTTCGCTTGGAACAAACCGCCCGGATAGCCCGGAGAGGCAAATTTGAGGGCTTCAGTACTACTTTGTTAGTAAGCCCTTTTCAGAAGCATGACCTTATTAGGGAAACTGGAGAGTCAATGGCAGATAAGTACGGCGTTCCTTTTGTGTATTTCGATTTCAGAGAGGGCTTTAAGGAAACGGTGGTCAGATCAAAAGCTTTGGGGCTGTACCGACAGCAGTACTGTGGTTGTCTTTTTAGCGAAGTCGAGCGATTCCAACCATCAAAGAAAGGGGATTTTGCTGATGGAAGGAATGGCTAAGTTATTAATCGTAAGCGGTTTAATACTTGTGGTATTGGGGATGGTATTTTTGGGGGCGGCTAAATTCGGAGGAAGTTTCCGTTTGCCGGGGGACATTTACTACCACCGGGGCAACTTTACGTTTTATTTTCCAGTTGTTACGTGTATCGTCCTTAGCTTGATACTGACCTTTCTTTTAAACTTGTTCTGGCGGCGTTAGGTTTGTTAGGATGAGTACTCTAGTTGACGAACAGTCCTGGTTATTTTTTTGATCAGTTCGGACCCAGATCTGAAGGCACAGGGGTCGTCTCTAGCGGGGCGAGATGAGAGGGGTTGCAACAGGATGGCTCCAATAAGGCGGTTTGGGGTGTTGGTCAAAGGCCGGGATAAGCGGCCTACGACCATGACAGATGATAACAGCGTGGAGACGGTGATGGCTCGCCAGAAAGAGATTGACCGGCTGCGATTAACACTTCAAGAATTTGGTCTTGACTATGATGTCTTGATCAAGGAGAGCCCGCAAAATTGGGCAGTGCTGGAAGCGGTTAAGGAAGCGGCTTTTAGGTTATCTGAACAAATACAGTTACTTTCGACAGTTTTGATCAGTGACGTTTCGCAATTTGAATCCTGGCTGGCGCAAAGGGTGGATCTGCCTCTGCCTTACGTGAGAAGGCACGGGCATTATCTGGTAGCGATATCCTTGATTGTCGCGCACGACCTGAGACATTTGTTGCCTTATATTTTGCCAGTAAAAAGGAGAAATACATATGGCTGTAATTAAGGGAGTGGTGCTCGAAAGCAGCGAAAGCGGTGCCGTAATACTGACAAGAAGCGGCCGTTTCCGCAGAGTACGAGCAAGAAAGTACCTACCGGATGTCGGAACTGAGATTCAGTACCGGGAATGGGGGCGAGATGCAGTCTGGTACGGGGTAGCCGTTGTGGTTTTATTTGTCTTAATGTTGCAGATAGCGGCGTTTCTAAGCCCTGTAGTTTACATGAGTATTGAAAGTGGCCCAGGAATTAAACTAGGGATCAACAGGTTCGGGTTGGTAGTGAACCCCGTTTCTACTGATGAAAACGGGGCCAGGATTCTGAACCAAGTCTCGGTAAGGGGACGAGATGCCGGTTCAGCTCTGGAAGCGCTACTGAACAAGTCGTTGGCCGAGGGTCTGATCGAGACGCCTAGGCATGAAGTAGTACTGATAGCGGTTCCGGTAAACCAAACTGGAGATCGGCTTTTAAGGAAACTTGTTCCGTCTCTAAATGGGCGTTTAGAGAGTTGGTTCGCGGAAAAAGGCGGGTCCCACACGTCGGTTGAGATTTGTGTTACGCGCAAACCGGACGAGTAACTGGGCTATCCGGCTATTAGTGGGCGCAGACCCCTTTAGAACCCTGGGCTCGGTGAGTTCGACAATGAAAGCTGCTCTGAGTTCTCGGTTGCTATCATTTTCTAGCGGTGACACTTTTAAGTGTCATGGGGGCTGCGTATATCTGGGTGCATTGAGGATTGTATTTTGGTAGCCAGGGGTGATAAGGGTTAAAGTTATGGAGATATACAACCTAGAAACTTATCAATACCAGTTACCGCCGGAACTGGTAGCTCAATACCCGGTTCAGCCTCGCGACCACTCCCGGCTTTTGGTGGTGGAGCGGGAGACAAGAAGATTTCGAGACCATTATTTTTTTGAACTCGCAGAATACCTTGGAGAAAAGCATGTTCTGGTCCTCAATGAGACCAGGGTTATTCCGGTTCGTCTCAGAGGTATCAAGGAAACGGGAGCACATGTGGAAATCTTACTCCTGCGCAAGGTTGGTGAGGATTGGCAAGCCTTGGTACGCCCTGCCCGTCGCTTGAAACCCGGGGCGGTGATTCAGTTTACCTGTGGAGCAAAAGCCGAAATTATTCAGGAATTAGGCTTTGCCGGAGGTCGGGTTATAAGATTTCAGGGGGTAAGCGACTGGTACGGTTTTCTTGAGAATGAGGGGGAGGTTCCGCTTCCTCCATACATTAGCCGCCCTCCTACCGAGCAGGATAAGGAAACATACCAAACGGTTTATGCTGCCCGCCCAGGTTCGGCCGCAGCACCTACGGCTGGTCTCCATTTTACCGAACAATTATTGACCAGGCTTACTCAACAGGGAGTCGAAGTGGTCAAGTTGCTCTTGCACGTCGGCCTGGGAACCTTTCGCCCAGTCGAAAGCCCGGATATACGCCAGCACCGGATGCACCAAGAGTACTATGAATTGGGAGAACAGGAAGCTGAACGCTTGAACGATGCCCGGGCTGCGGGTAAAAGAATCGTAGCAGTTGGCACTACAGTAGTGAGGACCCTGGAAAGCGCGTATGAGGAGAAGCGTGGCTATGTACCCCGCCAGGGGTTTACGGATTGCTATATCTATCCGGGGTACCGCTTCAGGGCGGTAGACCAGCTTATAACTAATTTTCATCTCCCGAAGTCGTCGTTACTAATGCTGGTTTGTGCCTTTGCGGGAATAGATCTTACGTTAGCCGCCTACCGTCACGCAGTAGAGAATCGCTACCGGTTTTTTAGTTACGGGGATGCGATGTATGTTATTTAGCCCGGTAATCGCCGACCGGCTTTTTTGAGAAAAGCAGCAGTGATGTTCTCTCGATAAGTTAGTTTCTTGATTTATCAAGCGACATATAAAGTAGTGCCTTGGATTCTTAAGATATGAGTGTGGGGTGTAAGATGTTTGGTTTTGTCATAAACAGGAAATGTTCGGCAACAGGAGCTCGCTTAGGGGTTCTATCCACTCCCCACGGGGTTTTCGAAACTCCCATGTTCATGCCAGTCGGAACTCAGGCAACGGTTAAGACCCTGATTCCGGAAGAACTGTACGAGATAGGAACAGGGATCATCCTTGCCAACAGTTATCACCTGTATCTCAGGCCAGGAACCGAGATCATACATATGGCAGGAGGGCTTCACCGTTTTATGAACTACCGCAGGGGAATTCTTACCGATAGCGGCGGGTATCAGGTCTTTAGCTTGGCCCCCTTGCGGAGAATAACCGACGATGGTGTGTATTTCAATTCCCATATCGACGGTTCTCGCCACTTTCTGAATCCAGAGAAGGTTATTTCTATTCAAGAAGACCTGGGAGCGGATATAATTATGTGTTTTGACGAATGTTCGCCCTACCCGTGCAAGTATGAAGAAGCGAGAGAAGCTGTGAGTAGGACAACCAAGTGGGCAGAGAGATGTTTACAGGCACACCGGAGAGAGGACCAGGCCTTATTCGGCATCGTGCAAGGCAACGTATATGAGGATTTAAGGATTGAGAGCGCCGCGTCGTTGGTATCCTTGGGATTTGACGGGTACGCCATAGGCGGTTTGTCAGTAGGGGAACCGAAGGAAGACATGTACCGCATCATCGAGGTCATGAACACAGTGTTACCAGAAGATAAACCGCGTTATCTCATGGGAGTAGGCGCGCCGGAGGACTTGGTGGAAGGCGTAAAAAGAGGAGTGGACATGTTTGACTGCGTGCTACCTACCCGATTGGCGAGGCACGGTACTGCTTATACCTCGCGGGGAAAACTGGTGATTAGAAACGCGGAGTATCGTGATGATTTTCGACCCTTAGACGAGGAATGCGGGTGCTATGTCTGCCATAATTACACTCGGGCTTACCTTCGCCACCTGTTCAAGGCCGAAGAGATCTTGGCTTTAAGGCTTTTGACTTACCACAATATTTACTTTTTGATTAAATTGATGGAGAATATAAGAAGCGCAATTCAGGAGGACAGGTTATTGGTCTTTTGCGAAAGGTTTTTGGCCAGGTATTCAGAGCCGAGCGGCAACTAGGCCGAGAGTATCTTTAGGAGGGGTAGATTTGGAGTGGAAGGGGTTGGCCGCGTATATACTAACTTTCTTAGTCGCGTTTTATTTACTCATCGTTTTACCTAGGCAGCGGCAAGAAAAGAAGCACCAGCAGTTTATCGAGGATTTGAAGGTTCATGACAAGGTGGTTACCATCAGTGGGATACTGGGCGAGGTAAGAAAGGTTAAAGATACAACTATAATACTTAGAGTGGCGGAGGGTGTGGAATTAGAGGTGCTTAAAAAGGCGATAGCTTATAAGCAAGAGTAAAACAACAGGGGAAGAGGACATATGGTGACATTGGAGGAGGTAAGACAGAGCGCGATCGTCGATGCCTTTATCAGGAAAGGGAACGAACATCTGGGGGTGCTCGGGTACACGGATCACGGATACGATCACGTTACTCTAGTGGCAGAACGAGCTTACACCATATTGAAGAAGCTGGGAGTCTCTGAGAGAGAAGCTGAATTAGCCGCCATAGCCGGGTATCTGCACGATATAGGGAATGTGATCAACCGGGTTGGGCATAGCCAGAGTGGGGCCTTGATGTCATTGCACATACTGAGGGCTATGGGCATGCCGGCTGAGGAGATATCTGTAGTGGCGGCGGCTATCGGGAACCATGACGAGGGCAGTGGGCATCCCATAAACCGGGTAGCTGCAGCCTTAATCTTGGCCGACAAGTCTCATGTGCACCGTTCTCGGGTGAGAAACCCCGATATATCAACCTTCGATATCCATGACCGTGTTAATTATGCTGTAGAGGAAGCTACGCTCAGGGTCAACGAGGAAAACATGACCATCACGATGGACCTGGTGATAGACATTAACATATGCCCGGTCATGGAGTATTTTGAGATATTTTTAAGCCGCATGGTTATGTGTAGGAGAGCAGCTGATTTCCTGGGCTGCGAGTTCGAACTCATAATAAACGGGGCCAAGCTGCTTTAGCATGTCTGAGAAGGAGGAAGTGAAGTGAGCAACCGAACCGGTTTGATAAAACTGATAGCGATGTTGATAGCTGTTGGGATAGTAGCCTATGTAGTTTACCAGCCGATCATTCACAACCTCAACCTCGGTCTTGATCTCAGGGGCGGGGTACACGTAGTAATGGAGGCCAAAGAGAAGCCGGGCCAGAAAATAACGGATGACACCCTTAAGAAAACCGTCGGGGTTTTGCGTAACCGGGTGGACCGGCTCGGGGTGAAAGAACCGGTTATCCAGACCCAGGGAGATCGTAGGGTTATCATTGAAC
Organism: Syntrophothermus sp.; assembly: GCF_013314835.1. NCBI lineage: Bacteria > Bacillati > Bacillota > Clostridia > Eubacteriales > Syntrophomonadaceae > Syntrophothermus > Syntrophothermus sp. The sequence goes on along the minus strand of NZ_JABUEX010000037.1, from coordinate 8,664 downwards.
TGGCAGGGGTTAAGGATCCAAATGAGGCGATAAGGGTTATCGGCAAGACCGCGGAGCTGCAGTTTATCGACGAAAACGGCAAGGTGTGGGTAACGGGCAGGAACCTCAAGGACGCCAAGGCGGGTATTGACCAAGAAGGCCAGCCTAAGGTGGACCTGACTTTCGACAAGGAAGGGGCCGAGCTTTTTCGCAAGGCTACAAAAGAGAACCTGGGCAAGAGAATAGCCATTGTACTGGACAAAGAAATCATCAGCCAGCCGGTGGTGAGAAACGAGATTCCCAACGGCCAGGCCGAAATAAGCGGAGGGTTTGAATCGGCTAAGGATGCGGAAAACCTGGCGGTACTGTTGAGGTCCGGGGCTTTGCCAGTTACGTTGGAGATGGCTCAAAAGTGGACTGTAGGCCCAACCTTGGGCAGCGACTCATTAGCCAAGAGTATAAAGGCCGGGATAATCGGTTTGCTGGCGATATTAATATTCATGATCGGGTATTACCGGCTGCCGGGCTTTCTGGCAGACATTTCTCTGGTAGTATATTCGATGCTGGTCCTGGGAGTAATGGCTCTGGGCAAGTTTACGCTTACCTTGCCGGGAATTGCCGGATTTCTCCTGTCCATAGGTATGGCAGTGGATGCTAACATTATCATTTACGAACGTCTAAAAGACGAACTCCGCGCTGGGAAAACTCTTCTGGCGGCAGTAGATGCCGGGTTCAAGCGGGCATTTTGGACTATATTCGATTCTAACTTCACTACTTTGATAGCAGCGGTAATCCTTATGTACTTTGGCATAGGGCCGATCAAGGGATTTGCCGTGACTCTTGCCATTGGTATCGTGACCAGTATGTTTACTGCGGTGGTGTTCACGAGATGGTTGCTGAAGTGGGCGGCGGAGTCTTTCCGTAATCCCAAGTACTATGGAGTATGAGGAGGGGTTACTCATGAAGATTATAGAGCACAGAAAGTGGTTTTATTTGTTGTCACTACTCCTGATAATTCCAGGACTGGTCTCTTTACTGTGGCCGGGCCGCGGTCTGAATAAGGGTATTGATTTTACAGGCGGCTCATTGCTCAGGGTTAAGTTTGAGCAACCGGTTGAGGTTCAGCAGGTAAGAAGTGTTTTGGATAGTTTAGACTTAGGTGAAAGCTCCATCCAAAGGAGCGGGGATCGGGAATTCTTTATCCGTACCCGGATGCTGACCCAGGAAGATCGAGATAAACTCGTTACCCAGCTAGAAAAGCGGGTCGGGAAAGTTGACGTACCCAGCGAGGAATCGGTTGGACCTACCATTGGAAAAGAACTTACCATGAAAGCTGTATTATCGATATTAATTGCTTCGGTTCTTATGCTGGTATATATTTCTTTTAGATTTGAGTTTTCTTTTGGAGTTGGGGCCATAGTTGCTCTGCTTCACGACGTTGTACTGGTACTTGGTGTTTTTTCTTTATTCCGACTCCAGGTGGACGGGGCGTTTGTTGCGGCTATCCTTACAATTCTCGGTTATTCGATTAACGATACCATCGTGGTGTTTGACCGGATTCGGGAAAATCTAGGTTTCAAGAAAAAAGGAGACCTGGCTGAAACCGTTAACAAGAGCATCATGCAGACGTTGAACCGTTCGATCAATACCGTGCTCGCTGTAGTGTTTGTATTGTTGGCATTGCTGGCGTTTGGAGGAGAGACTATCAAAGTCTTCAGCTTGGCTCTGTTAATAGGGGTGATCAGCGGGTGTTACTCTTCCATATTTGTTGCCAGTCCCATCTATTACGACTTAAAGATGAGTGGAAGTCGTTGAGAGTTTGCCAGGTTTTGAAGGACAAAGCTTCGGAGCGTCCGATTTGTTCGGGCGCTTTTTCTTTTTGAGCTATTCGTGAAAGGGTTGTTGGGTTCTTGCTTCCAGTCTAATCACTTGCTATAATAAAGACAAACATGAAATTCTTACCGATATAGCTTCATGTGAATCTCATCTTTAAACGATTGCACTGCGGATCTGGAACGGAATTCGGAAGTGCATCCTCGTCAAGATGCATCACTTTTGCTCGCTTTAGTCAGGTGTACGATTTATAGAAGCTTTTGGCAAAGAATCATATTTAGCCCTATGGGAAGCATATGATAGATAGGGGTTTTTGGGTAATTACTTCTATAACGGGGGATAGTATTATTGATTATTCAAGAACTCTTGTCCAGTAAGACTTACCTAGCTTGTTTTATAAGTTAATGCGGTACCGCGCAGGTTAAGTCTTGTCCAAGAAAGGAGTGGTGTCGATGTCATTAATCAACCTGGGTACTTATCCCCCTAAACAATGTGGGATTGCATCTTTTTCTAAGGATCTGAGGGACAACCTCATAGCGGCCGGTGAGGAGGTAAAGGTCATAGCCGTATCAGACAGCGCTTATTCCTATGTTTATCCGCCAGAGGTGGTCTATAAGATCAGGCAGGAACGAAAACTGGACTATATAGACGCTGCTAAATTGGTAAACTACAATCCGGAAATAAAAGCTGTGCTGATACAACACGAATACGGTATTTTCGGGGGTTCAGATGGTGAATATGTGCTCAAGTTCACTTTTCACCTTCGCAAGCCGTACATTTTGGTAACCCATACGGTTTTGCCAAGACCTTCTGCTACGCAAAGAAGTATTCTGTCAAGACTGGGGCAGAAGGCGGCTGCGGTAGTATGTATGACCCGGCGTTCTGCCAACTGGCTGACCAGGGTCTATGGCATAGCTCCCGAGAAGATAGCGGTCATTCATCACGGGGTCCCTGTATTTGAAGAAAAGGACAGGGGCGAGCTTAAGAAAAAGTACGGGTTGGAAGGAAGACGCGTGATAACGACCTTCGGATTGATCGGTCCTGGAAAGGGTCTGGAAAATGGGCTTCTGGCTTTAGCCCGGGTAATCAACAGGCACCCTGACGTGCTGTATCTGATCGCGGGTGGAACTCATCCCATGCTCCTTAAGAGAGAGGGCGACAGGTACAGGCAGATGTTGGTGAGGATGGTAGCAGATCTGGGACTAGAGAATCACGTTAAGTTCGTTAACCGGTTCCTTGAGCTGGATGAGCTGGGAGATTACCTGTACATGACAGATCTGTACTTAAGCCCTTATCCTAACCGGGACCAGGCGGTGAGCGGGACTTTATCTTACGCGGTGGGATGCGGTCGGGCTGTAGTTGCGACTCCCTACGAACACGCATTGGAAATGTTGTCTGACGGCAAGGGCCTGGTGTGTAAGGAGATTAATCCGGAGGAAATAGCGGATCTGATGGATCGCGTTTTGTCAGATGAAGAACTAAGAAGAGACATGGAAGCAAAAACCCGGGAATTTGGAAAAACTATTGAGTGGCCTCGCATCGGTGAACAGTACGTTAGACTGGCCAATCAGATTGCCGGAGCCGGTCAGGGAGTTGCGGACGGCGAGAGGGTGGGGCATGGACTATAGACATGTGAAGACAATGACCGATGAAAACGGTATAATACAGTTTTCGGTCAACGGTGTACCTGACATAAGTAGCGGGTACACCGTTGATGATAATGCGAGGGCACTCCTGGTTGCTTTGAGTATGGAGGAAGAAGACCGGAAAAAGTATGCTCTGACTTACACCAGGTTTCTGTATAGTGCGCAGAGAGAGGACGGCACCTGGTGTAACTGGAAAATTGGGCAAAAGTTTATTCCGGACATCGATTCTGAAGACAGTATTGGAAGGGCGTTTCTGGCTTGTAGCGTAGCGGCACAATGCGATATAGAGGAAGTACATCGATTGTCGATAGAAATGGTCGTGAAGGCTCTACCCAACCTAAATAAGTTAAGCTTCCCGCGGTCAGTTGCCTACGGGTTGGTTGGAATAAGTTTTGGTATTAATGTATTACCGGGATACCGGGCTTACGTGGAGCTGGTTGCTAAGGAGTACTGTCAATCTCTTATCAGCCTGTACATGTCTCACCGCGGTCCAGGATGGAACTGGTTCGAAAACAAACTAACATACTGTAATGCTATACTCCCCCATGCTTTGTTGGCTTACTACCGGATGTCGGGGGACAAGAAGGCCTTGAGAGTGGCAGAGGATGCGATGAGGTTTTTAGGGGGAGCTTTGTTCAGAGAGGGATTTCTTGACATCGTTGGTAATAAGGGATGGTGGGTCAGGGGATGCGAAATGCCTCTTTATGACCAGCAACCGGTTGACGCTTGTTCCATAGCTTTGGCTGCGATGGAAGCTTATCAGATTACTGGAAGGGACGATTATCTTTGGATGGCTGACCTTGCACGTGCTTGGTACTGGGGCAAGAACCGTAACCGCATATCTCTTTACAACATTAAAACGGGTGGCTGTCATGACGCGTTGACCGAATACGGGATCAACGGCAACCAAGGAGCAGAGGCAGTAGTCTCGTTTTTGTTAACGGAACAGGCTTGGCAGAGGCTTCACAAAGAGAACCGCGAGCCGAAGGTCGATCGTGGAATTCAGGAAGAGGCTAAGCGGATTGTTTAAGGTATAAAGTGGATATAAATAAGTGGAACTTAATGAGATGTGTGTGCTATAATTAAATCTAAAAAGAGAAAGCCTAGCTGAGCGAGGGAGGAATTGAATATCATGGAGATCAAGCTTCCGATTAAGTTTCACGCCAACTACAAGGTGATCGTTCGGGACGAGACGGGAGAGAAGGCTGCGCGCTGCAACCGGGTGCTGGTCAGGGAGTTTACTCCTGCGGAAAAGGAGAGGTTCTTTGGCACCCTAGAAGAGTCCGAACGGCCTACCCACCAGGTAACCTTTCACGATTACGGATGTAAACGTAGTGCCGAAGGTCGTATTGTGGAGAACACTGCCGACAAGTTGACTATCGAGATTAGAGGCGGAAAACAATACGAGTTTTCACTTCTCCGACCCGGCGAAGAGAAGAATTTAACCGGGGCATGCTGATTACCGTTGACAGTTGAAAAGAATAATAGCTAAAATGTACTCAGATTGTTGGCGAACAGAATAATTATTAACCAAACAAAGCTTCGTTGAGCGACAGAGGGTATTTACGTGCTTTACGGTGGATTTATGTGTGGCTAGGTCATTACTTGCGGTAACTTTTTTGTCGGCGAGTACGGAATGATCAAAAAAAGGGGTCTGGGCATAGTCGAACGGCGTTGTTTTACCTCCATACAAGGAGGTGATAAAACACAGTGTATGAGGAGGAAAAAGAGGCTGTTCTGAAGAAATATAACAAAGGAATTGTATTTGTTTATACCGGCAATGGGAAAGGCAAGACCACGGCAGCTTTGGGATTAGCATTGCGGGCGCTCGGTCATGGTTGTAAGGTTTTTGTTGTTCAGTTTATGAAAGGTAGGGACTACGGAGAAGTACTGAGTACCAAGCAATTTTTGCCCAACCTGATCATTTATCAAAGCGGGCTAGACAGTTTTGTCATGAAGGATAACCCGTCTCCTGTAGATATCGAGCTGGCACGGCAGGGACTGGAAGTCGCAAAAAAAGCTATAACTTCTGGCGAATTCGATATGGTTATTCTTGATGAGATAAATGTAGCTCTCGACTTCAAGTTAGTACCCCTACAAGAGGTTGTAGAACTGATAAAGACCAAGCCGCCAGAACTGGACCTCGGTTTGACCGGTAGATATGCTCCACCGGAGATAATAGAACTAGCAGATCTCGTAACAGAGATGGTGGAGATTAAACACCCGTATCATCAAGGGGCTCCGGCTAGGAAAGGCTTTGAATATTAGTTTTTGGCTACTTGTATTTTACCTGTTGCATCAATTCAGGATGCGATTTTTGTAATGTGTGAGGGGGTGAAAAAGGCCGGACCGAGCTTAGGGGAGATTACCAGCAGTTATGAACTTTAGAAAGGAGGAGAGAGCCAGAAATACCGTCCGCACTTGTTTCATGTTATCTGACCAGGTAGCTTAGTGCTGTACCTGTCCACAATTGAAAATATACACTAAGCCGACTTGGCGAAGATACATCTAGAAATGACAAGCCGGGCAGATGCGATTTAGGTGTTGAGATTACATTATTTTGGGGAGGGAGTTAAATGTATTTTGCCAAGGAAGTACTTGATTCTTCCTCTGAACTGAGGAGAAAGTGGGAGGACGAGGTTCGGAGAGCTATTGAAAAGGCTCCCGAAAGCAAGCCGAGGTTTAGTACGGTTTCGGACCTCGAAATCAAGAGGATATACGGGCCCGAGGATATCAAGGATATGGATTTTGCTCGGGATGTAGCTTATCCGGGGCAGTTCCCGTTTCTGCGCGGCAACCAGGTTACGGGATACCGCGGTAAGGTCTGGACGATGAGAATGTTCTCCGGTATGGGCGACGCGAAGATGACCAATCAGCGCTGGCACATGCTGCTCAAGGAAGGGCAAACCGGACTCTCTACTGCTTTTGACTTTCCTACCTTAATGGGCTATGATACTGACCATCCCAAAGCCAAAGGTGAGTGTGGGAAGGTCGGGGTCGCCATCGACACGCTCGACGACTTCTTAGTGCTCGTCGACGGCATTCCTATGGATAAGATCACCACTTCTATGACCATCAATCCCCCAGCAACCGCGATATGGGCCATGTATTTGGCTGCAGGCGAGCTGAAGGGCATTCCTCTGGAAAAGCTTGGCGGTACCATTCAGAACGATATGCTCAAAGAGTTTATTGCTCAGAAGACTCTAATGTGCCCGCCTGAGCCCTCGGTCAAGCTCATCAGTGACACTATCGAATTCGGTACCAAATATGTTCCTAAATGGAATACAGTAAGTATCAGCGGGTATCATATCAGAGAAGCAGGAGCGACTGCAATACAGGAGCTGGCCTTCACTCTGAGGGACGGCATGGAATATGTTGAAGACGTCATCAGGCGCAAAGGCTTGCATGTTGACGAGTTTGCTCCGAGGCTGTCGTTCTTCTTCAATTCGCATATTGATTTCTTCGAAGAGATCGCCAAGATGCGGGCTGCCCGCCGGATTTGGGCTAAGGCCATGAAAGAACGTTACGGCTCCAAGAACCCGCGGTCCTGGTGGATGCGGTTCCATACCCAAACCGCTGGTTGTTCATTGACGGCTCAGCAGCCATACAACAACGTAATAAGGACAGCTTGCGAAGCGCTAGCGGCGGTCCTAGGTGGAACTCAGTCCCTGCATACCAACTCGCTGGACGAGGTTTTGTGCTTGCCGTCGGATCATGCGGTTGAAATAGCACTCAGGACTCAGCAGATCATCGCTGAGGAGACCGGTGTTATCAATACTATCGACCCGTTGGCAGGTTCTTATTTCGTGGAAGCTCTAACCAATGAAATGGAAGAGAAGGCTTGGGAATACATCCACAAGATAGACGAAATGGGCGGAATGATAGCTGCCATCGAAAAAGGATTCCCGCAGATGGAGATTGCGGATGCCGCCTACAAGTTCCAGCTGCAGATCGACAACGGTGAAAAGATAATGGTGGGAATTAACAAGTATGTGAAGGAAAACGAGGTCATAGACATTCCCATCGTGGAGATCGATGACGCGCTGGAACAAGAGCAGGTTAAAAGGACACAAGAAGTACGCCGCAGACGCGATAACCGGGCAGTCAAACAGTGCTTGGAAGACTTGAAGCAAGCGTGTATCAAGGGTGAAAACGTAATGCCTTATTGTATCGCTGCTGTGAAAGAGAGAGCTACCGTTGGAGAAATCTGCGACGTTTACCGCGAGGTGTTCGGCGAGTACCGCGATCCTGGACTGTATTAGAATGGTGCTGAGGGAGGGAATATTTGATGGCAGAGAGAAAACTTCGCGTTATGGTAGCAAAGCCGGGTTTGGATGGACACGACCGCGGGGCTAGAGTTCTGGCAAGGGCGTTCAGGGATGCCGGTTATGAGGTAATATATACCGGTTGTCACCAAACTCCTGAGCAGATCGTAGCCGCAGCTATTCAAGAAGACGTAGATATGGTCGGTTTGAGTTGTCTTTCGGGTGCCCATAATCACTTGTTTCCGGCAGTAGTCAAGGGGCTACGGGAAGCGGGAGTCAATGACATACCGGTAGTCGGTGGCGGTATTATTCCCGACAGAGATTTTCAGTTTTTGAAAGACAACGGTATAATCGAGATATTCACACCAGGGGCGAAACTGGAAGACATCATAAAATGGATTAACGAAAACATCAAACCGAGGGCGTGAAGCTAATGGAAAATGTTCAGAAAGTGCTGGCGGGAGACGTTCGTATCGCCTCCCGCCTGATTCGAAACCTTGAGGACAATATACCAGGGGCCAAGGAGACGGTAAAGAAGGTATTTCCATACACGGGGAAGGCCCACGTGGTAGGGATTACCGGTTCTCCGGGGGCAGGAAAGAGCACGCTGACCGATGGTATCATAGCTTCGGTGCGGAGGAAAGGGAAGACGGTAGGGGTTCTGGCAGTAGACCCGACCAGTCCTTTTACCGGAGGGGCGATTCTGGGGGACAGGTGCCGGATGCAGCGGCACGCCGAGGACCCGGGGGTATTTGTGAGGAGTTTAGCATCGCGGGGAGCGATGGGGGGATTGTCGAAGGCGATAGGGGACAGTATACACGTACTGGATGCGATGGGAAAAGACATGATAATAGTCGAGACAGTAGGAGCGGGGCAGCAGGAAGTAGACATCATCAACCACGCTCACACCGTGATAGTGGTGCTGGTACCGGGCATGGGGG
>NZ_JABUEX010000133.1:0-3183 GCF_013314835.1 Syntrophothermus sp. | reverse complement strand
GTGCCGTGTTTTTAAAATCCCAGATTGCTTTGATTATATTTTAAAAAATGTTGGGGCAGGAAAATTCTTGGGAATTTAGAAAAGATCGGGCAGGAAGTTCCGGCTTTTTGTCGAATTTCTCTTTTGTCGAATTCCAAAAGAGCACGGAAGCTGCGGCTCATAAAGCCGTCCGGCGCTCAATTTGGGGACCGGAGGGGACTCTTTCTTGGAAACGGCAGTTGTCATTATGGCCGGCGGCTCCGGCGAGAGGTTCTGGCCGTACAGCAGAAGAGAAAAACCCAAGCAGTTTCTGGCAATCGGCGGGAGAGAGAGCCTTCTTCAACAGACCGTTGCGAGGGCGAAGGCGCTTGTGGACGTAGAAAAAATCTACGTCGTTACCGGCCGGGGCTACAGCGAACTGGTGCGAGAGCAGGCCCCGGAACTTCCCCCTGAAAACCTGATCGTCGAACCGGTAGGCCGCGATACGGCGCCCTGCATAGCCCTGGCGGCCCTGCTTTTAGCGGAAAGAGACCCGGAGACGCTCATGGTTGTCCTGCCGTCGGATCACATGATTCTCGACGAGCGCCGTTTTTGCGAAGCGATAACCCGTGCGCTTGCACTGGCGGCCGATACAAACGGGCTCGTGACCGTCGGCAACCAACCCACACGCCCCGAAACAGGCTACGGCTACATCCGCTTAGGGGAGCCGGTAGAGGACGGGTCGGCTTACCGGGTGGACAGGTTCGTGGAAAAGCCCGATGCCTGCCGGGCGGCGGAGTATCTGGCTTCGGGTGAATATCTCTGGAACAGCGGCATGTTTATATGGCGGGCGAAGGTGATCAGAGAAGCGATTTCCCGCCACCTCCCGGAGCTGGCTGCTGCCATGGAGCCCATCGAGAGAGCGCTGGGCACGGCTGATTTCGAAGAGACCCTCAACGATCACTTTCCCCGCCTGCCCAAAATCTCCATCGATTACGGTGTAATCGAAAAGGCGGCCAATGTCTGGGTCGTGCCCGGGAGCTTCGGCTGGGATGACCTGGGATCGTGGACGGCGCTGGAGCGGGTGCTGGAGCCTGACGGCTTCGGGAACCTCGTTGAAGGAAAAGCCGTTCTCGTCGACACCGAGAATGTGATTGCCAGGAACGACAACCGGGATAAATTAATGGTCACCTTTGGCCTTAAGGACCTGCTGGTCGTTGATATGCCCGATGTGCTGCTGGTGGCCCATAAGGATAGGGAGCCGGAGCTCAAAAAAGTGGTCAGGGAGCTGGAGAGCCGGGGTTTGAGCCGGTATTTGCACAGCTTCAACGGAGGAGAGGAATAGTTCAATGGTGCTCCGTGGGGTAGTTGATCTCAACCGGCAGATATTCCGCCAGTACGACATTCGCGGCCACGCAGAGCGGGACTTCCCGGATGAAACGGTTCGGCTTCTGGGCCGGGCCTTTGGCACTTATGTCCAGGAGCGCGGGATTTCAGAGGTGCTGGTGGGGCGGGACAACCGCCTCAGCTCAGAAAGGTTGAGAAATGCTTTCGTTGCAGGGCTGCTTGCCACCGGGTGTACGGTCATCGACATCGGTCTTGTGGCAACGCCGATTCTCTATTACGCCATGGTCCACTGCGGCACTAAGGCTGGGGCGATGATCACCGGCAGCCACAACCCTCCCGATGAGAACGGCTTTAAGCTTGCCTGCGGTGAAGGGACGCTCTACGGGGAAGAGATCCTGAAGTTAAAGGAAATGGCAGAAGCCGGAAGGTTCAAATCCGGGAAAGGCAGGATGGAAAAAAGGGATTTAGCAACCCCGTACCTCGCCATGCTCCAGGAGAAGATCAAGCTGGGCCCGCGCAGGTTGAAAGTTGCCGTGGACTGCGGCAACGGAACTGCCTCCCTTTTTGCCGAGAGGATCTTAAAGGCCTGGGGGTGCGAGGTGGTCCCCCTCTACTGCGAATCGGATCCCCGCTTCCCCAACCATCACCCAGACCCTGTGGTTGCCGCCAATTTGGAAGATCTGAGGCAGGCGGTTTTGGAGCACGGGGCCGACCTGGGTGTGGCTTACGACGGTGATGGCGACAGGATCGGTGTGGTTGACGAAAAAGGGGAGATCATCTGGGGAGATCTGTTGATGTGCCTCTTCTGGCGGGAGATTCTGGCCCGCCACCCGGGGGCTTTGGCGATCATTGAAGTTAAGTGCTCGCAGGCGCTGGTCGACGAAGTAGTCCGCCTGGGAGGGAGGCCGTTCTTCTATAAAACAGGCCACTCTTTGATCAAGGCCAAAATGAGGGAGACGGGGGCGGTTTTTGCCGGAGAGATGTCCGGCCACCTGTTCTTCGCGGACGAGTACTTTGGCTTTGACGATGCCTTCTATGCTACAGGAAGGCTGTTGAGAATCTTATCCAATACACCCAAGACGCTCTCTCAGCTTCTTGAAGATGTGCCCAGGTATTATGCCACTCCGGAAATACGCATCCCCTGCCCCGATGAGGATAAATTCGAAGTTGTGGAGCGCCTGAAGGAAGAGTTTCGCCGGGAATATGAAGTTGTTGATGTAGACGGGGTGAGGGTAATTTTTCCCGAAGGCTGGGGCCTGGTGCGCGCATCCAACACCCAGCCTGCGCTCGTGGCGAGGTGCGAAGCAAAAACCCCCGAAGGACTGAGAAAAATCTGCAGCATCGTCAAAGAAGCCGTTGCCCGGCATCCGGAAGTAGGGGATTTCGATTGGGAGTATTAAGGTTGAGCCGGCAAATATGGTTAAGCAGAAATGTACGAGTTGACCAAGTGGTGTTATAGGTATTGTCAAAAAAACTCGGATGGAGAAGGAGAGCCCGGTGAAGGTTTTGATTACAGGTGCTGCAGGGCAGCTTGGTGCCGATCTGGTGAAAGTTTTGGGTGACGGCGGCTGCCAGGTGATCCCCGCAGACCGCGCCGACTTCGATATCACCGATCTCGAAGCCACCGTAAAATTCATTACCGGTGTTCAACCGGACGCTGTTGTGCACAGCGCTGCCTTTACGGATGTCGATGCCTGCGAAAGTCAGCGTGAAAAAGCCTTTGCCGTCAACGGTCTGGGAGCGAGGAATGTCGCTGTTGCAGCAAGAAAGGTAGATGCCAAGCTCTTTTACATCAGCACTGATTATGTCTTCGATGGCCTTAAGGAGGGGCCTTACTTTGAGTTCGACAGGCCGAATCCGCTCAACGTTTACGGGAGA
>NZ_JABUEX010000036.1:0-27490 GCF_013314835.1 Syntrophothermus sp. | reverse complement strand
AACCAAGGACTAATCAGCTTGTATGAGACATATCGGAAACTCTGTAGTGTTTCATGAACCGCCGTATACCGAACGGTACGTACGGTGGTGTGAGAGGACGGGGGTTAGCCGCCCCCTCCTACTCGATATTTCTTACGAAAGGTTCGAAGGAGGTGATGAAAGATGGAGGTTGACTTTGATTTTTGGAGTTTTGAAACCGAATGGTTTACCACTTACTTGTGAAGGAGGATTATTATGGAGAGCAAGAGTCAACGCACATGCGGTGAACTCAAAGTCATGAAAAATTCTGAAACGCGTCATCCCCTAGTCCGCGTTAAAGACTGCGTTGTAGGAGGCCATGATGTGACAGTTATCGCCGGCCCCTGCGCGGTGGAGGACGAAGAAACCTTATGGGCGACTGCAGTACAGGTCAAGAAAGCGGGGGCCCATATTCTGCGGGGCGGGGCTTACAAGCCCAGAACCTCGCCTTACAGTTTCCAGGGCTTAGGTAAAACGGGACTGAGAATCTTGGCTTCAGTGGGTCAGGCTTTGGGAATGCCGGTCGTAACCGAGGTAATGGATACAGCTGACATAGAAGAGGTTGCCGCTTATGCCGATGTATTGCAAATCGGAGCCCGTAACATGCATAACTACGGGTTACTGAAAAGACTGGGAAAGGTTGAAAAACCGGTTATACTGAAGAGGGGTCTGTCTGCGACCATTGAAGAGTGGCTGATGGCAGCCGAGTACGTGGTATCCGGGGGCAATGACCAGGTCATACTGTGTGAAAGGGGAATAAGGACTTATGAACCCTGGACGCGGAACACGCTGGACCTCTCCGCTGTGGCCTTGGTTAAGACTCTTACCCATCTTCCTGTAATCGTTGATCCAAGCCACGCTACTGGTAAAGCCGATCTTGTCGGTCCCATGGCGAGAGCTGCGGTTGCTGCCGGTGCTGACGGTTTGATGATCGAGGTCCATATTGATCCGTCCAAGGCCTTATCTGACGGAGAGCAGTCTTTAACCCCAGGCCAGTTCGCGCAGTTGATGCAAGACATAAGAGCGTTAACCTCCATTCGGCAAAGGCGGGTGTCGTGAAATGAAACCTGTTTATGCCGTACTGGGTTCCCGCTGTACATTTACCGTGGAAGCGGCCCGCTGTTACTGGGGAGATGGTGTAGATCTGCTAGGCTTAAAGTCTATCCCAGAAGTCTTCGAGTCTGTCGTGCAAAGCGGTGTTAGTGGGGGCATGGTCCCGGTTGAAAACTCGATCGCCGGGCGAATCCCCGAAACCGAAGCTGGGCTCAGAGAGTTTCCAGTAGTCGTGGCTGGTGAGATTTGCCTCACAATACAACACTGTTTGCTTTCGACCAAACCCTTAGCCATTGACCGGGTTAATCTGGTCTTCAGCCAGGCCCAGGTTTTTGCCCAGTGCCGGCGGTTTTTACGCGAACACCTGCCATGGGTAACGCTGGTAGCGGTTGCCAACACCGAATTGGCAATCCAGATGGCCCGGCACGCAGGTGAAAACTCTGCGGCCGTAGGGTCGGCACTAGCAGCTGATATCTACGGTATGCACGTCATAGCCAAGGGGATTCAGGACAGTGATTCCAATGTTACCCGCTTTGTTCATATCAAGCCACGAGAGCCGCAATAGGGGAGAAGAGTTAGGCCACTCAGGAAAGTACGAGGTAGGGGTAAATATCTTAATGTTTTAGTGTGAATCAGGTACAATCAGAACACATTCTGGCAATGGGGGAAACACTAGATGAAACTGTTGCTACAAACTGATCCTCCAACCATGACAGCCTGGCTCCACGATGTGGTGAGATTGTACTACCCTGGGTGGAAAATTGAAGTTGAGGACTCGGGACAGGCTGAAGGGCGGATGAGAATCGTTCGCAGCCAGTCAAAGGGAAAGGTGGAAGTCGCCCTTACAGTAGAGGACAGGAATGGCACCATCCGGGAGAGAATAATGCTTGAGGCCGGCGACGAGAAAAACAGTGAAGACGTAGAGAAGGAAGTCCGGCGTCAAATACGGCTCATAACGTACCGGCTTCTGGCCCGGCATACGGGAAAGGAAGGCAATCCCTATGGTATCCTCACCGGAGTGCGCCCGACCAAGCTTGTTCAGCGCTGGCTGGATGAAGACCTCCCGACAGAACAGGTAGAAACTAGGCTAGAAAATCAATATGCCATCAGACGGGACAAAGCGAAGTTGTTGACTGAGATTGCGTTGCGAGAAAGGCCCTACCTCATGGATAACGATGCTGCTTCCCGCTATCTCAGCGTCTACGTTGGGATCCCGTTCTGCCCGAGCCGCTGTCATTACTGTTCGTTTCTAGGTGCAACGGTGACCGACTATTCTCGCCAGGTAACACCGTTTATGGAGGCATTAGGCCGGGAGGTGGAGGTGTTTGGTCAGGTAACCAAGGATTTGGGATTTAAGGTCCAGTCCATCTATGTGGGTGGGGGAACTCCTACAGTACTGGCCTGTAACGACCTTGAAGTGTTGCTGGAATGGCTTAACCGTTATTTTGTTTCGGCCGCCACCAGGGAGATCACAGTAGAGGCCGGCCGTCCCGACACCTTGACTGCAGAAAAGTTGAGACTGTTACGAGAAGCTGGAGTGACTCGAATCTCTATTAATCCGCAAACTATGAACGACGCGACACTGAGGGCCATTGGGAGAAGCCATTCGGTAGAAGAGGTGGTACGTGCTTTCGAACTAGCACGGCACGAGGGTCTTAGACAAATAAATATGGATCTAATAGTTGGGCTTCCGGGTGAAGGGATGAAAGAGTACACGAACACAGCAGATCGGATTCTGCAACTAAAGCCGGAAAACGTGACTGTTCATGTTCTGGCGGTGAAACGAGGCTCAGTCTTGGCTGAAACCGAGCGCGGGGTAGGTGCCAGGGAGCAAATCGAGCAAGTCGAGAGAGGGATCGAAATGTTTCGGAACCGTCTTACCGGCACCGGCTACGAACCCTACTACCTTTACCGCCAGCGTTATATGGCTGCCAACATGGAGAACCTGGGCTATTCTTTACCGGGCTGCTATTGCCTGTACAACATCCTGATGATTGAGGAGAGGCAGACTATTCTGGGATTAGGCGCCGGTACTGCTAGTAAATTCGTGAATCCCGGCAGTTGGACCTTGACCTCCTTATATAGCCCCAAGAACCCGTTAAGTTACGTAGAGTCTTTGTCACGCTTGATCCGCAACAAAGTTGACAAGCTAGGGGCCTTGACCTAGAATAGGTTTTAGATTTTTAGGGGATTTTTCCCTTCGGTGGTGGCAAAGATGAGCATTACCGGGCCGCGAGGCACCTACGACATTTTACCTGATGAGTCCAGGAAATGGCAGTGGTTGGAGGGGCTTTTGCGCGAAACCGCTGAGTTATACGGGTTTCGGGAGATCAGGACTCCGGTTTTTGAGCATACGGAGCTCTTCCAGCGGGGAGTTGGCGAAACCACAGACATAGTGCAAAAAGAGATGTACACTTTTGCCGATAAAGCGCGCAGGAGCTTGACTCTCCGGCCGGAGGGCACGGCTTCTTGTGCTCGGGCATTTATTCAGCATCAGATATATAACCAGCCCCAACCTGTCAAGTGGTATTACCTAGGGCCAATGTTCCGTTATGACCGGCCGCAAGCTGGGCGCTACAGACAGTTTCACCAATTCGGGGCTGAGGTTTTTGGTAGCAACAATCCGTTTGTAGATGCCGAGCTTATAGTCATGATGGTGGATATGGTTTTTAAGGCTGGCCTGCCGCAATACGATCTGCGTCTCAATTCGGTTGGGTGTGAAACCTGTCGTCCTTCATATCGTCAGGCTTTGGTCAGTTTTTTGCAACCTATTAAAAAAGAGTTGTGTCAAGATTGCCGCAAGCGGATTGAGCTTAACCCTCTGCGGGTGTTAGACTGCAAGAACCAGGGTTGCCGCGAGGCAGTTACCGGTCTTCCCAGGGTTGCTGACTACTGGTGTAATGATTGTCGCCAGCACTTTACAGCCGTAACTCAGAGTTTAGACCGATACGAGGTATCGTACACTGTTGACGACCGGTTGGTGAGGGGATTGGATTATTACACCAACACCGCTTTCGAGCTGCTGGTGCCGGGAATAGGTGCTCAGAACGCGATTGGCGGAGGAGGCAGGTATAACCACCTGGTGAGGGAGGTTGGAGGGCCGGACGTTCCCGGTATAGGTTTTGCCATTGGTCTGGAACGGTTGTTATCGGGCGTAGAGGAAGCCGGCGCATTACCTGTGTTTTCACCGGACATAGAGGTTTATATAGCCGTGACCGGGCGTGAGTACGAAGCTTCAGCTGACCAAGCTTTGAGAGAACTGCGAAGAGCCGGGCTTAAGGCTGATCGGGACTATATGGGGCGGAGTTTAAAGGCCCAGATGAGGCAAGCTGACCGTCTGCAGGTCCCGGTCGTGGTGCTTATCGGAGAGGACGAAGCCACCAGAGGGACGTATACCATACGCCGCATGCAAACAAAAGAGCAGTATGAAATAGGGCAAGCAGACTTGATCGACGAAGTCAGGAAAATACTCGTTAAATAGCAGGGAGGAAACAAAGGTGTTGAAAAGAACCCACAGTGCCAGGGAAATCGCGCCGCTTCTGGTGGGGCAAAGGGTGGTTCTGAACGGATGGATCGACACGCGTCGGGATCACGGGGGCTTGATTTTCGTTGATTTGCGAGACCGTTCCGGGGTAGTACAGTTGGTTTTTAGCCCCGACGTGGACGAGAAAGCGTTTCGCTTGGCAGAAGAGATGCGTTCCGAACACGTGATTGGCGCCGAGGGTGTTGTGAGGATGAGGCCCGAAGGCACGGAGAACCTTAATCTCGAAACGGGGACGGTCGAGGTCTATGTCGATAAGGCCGAGATATTTAGCCGGGCTAAGACACCGCCGTTTTACATCGAAGACGGCATCGAAGTGGATGAACACCTGCGGCTGCGATACCGGTATTTAGACCTGCGCCGGCCTGAAATGAAAAACAACTTGGTGTTTCGGCACCGGGTTATAAAGGCCATGCGGGATTTCCTCGACAAGAGAGGCTTCCTAGAAATTGAGACTCCGATTCTTACTAAAAGCACGCCCGAGGGGGCTAGAGATTATTTGGTGCCGAGCCGGGTACATCCTGGGGAATTCTTTGCTTTGCCGCAATCTCCGCAGTTGTTCAAGCAGATATTGATGGTAGCAGGTATGGAAAAATACTTTCAGGTAGCCAGGTGTTTTCGAGACGAGGACTTGCGGGCTGACCGCCAGCCTGAATTTACCCAGCTGGACATCGAAACATCCTTCGTGGAAGAAGAGGACATTTTTGAACTGGTAGAATCGATGCTCTCAGAAGTAATCGAGGAGGTCATGGGCAGGCGCGTCGATACTCCTTTTCTACGCTTGACTTACCAGGAAGCTATGACCAGGTACGGTACCGACAAACCGGATTTGCGTTTCGGCCTGGAAATAACTGACGTAACTGAGATTGTTCGGGGAGTAGATTTCAAGGTCTTTAGTACTGCCATTGCCTCAGGTGGGGTAGTCAGGGCTTTGAACGCCAAGACTTGCGGTTCCTTTTCTCGTAAGGAAATAGATGACCTCACTGCGCTTGCTCTTAAGCTGGGTGCTAAAGGGCTGGCCTGGATAAACGTCACCACGGATGGACTCAAATCCCCGATAACCAAATTTATAAGCGAAGAAATCATGGAAAAGATGTTGGCGGCTTTAAAGGCAGAACCTGGGGACCTGATTCTGTTCGGGGCTGACCAGGAAGAGGTCGTTTGCCGGGTGCTGGGCAATTTACGTCTAGAACTGGGCAAAAAACTCAAGCTTGCTCGAGAAGAAGATCTCAGTTTTGTCTGGATTACCGACTTTCCGCTGCTTGAGTACGACGATGAAGAAAAGAGGTATGTGGCCGTCCACCATCCTTTTACTGCTCCTCGGATTGAGGATATTCCCCGGTTGGAACAGGAGCCCTTGGGGGTTAGATCACGTGCCTATGACCTGGTCTTGAACGGGACCGAGGTGGGCGGCGGCAGTATCCGTATTCACCAAAGGGAGTTACAGGAGAGAATGTTTTCCCTGCTGGGAATGAGCCAGGATGAAGCAAAACAGAAGTTCGGCTTTCTGCTAGAAGCCTTTGAATACGGCACTCCTCCTCACGGAGGAATCGCTTTCGGTGTAGACCGCCTGCTTATGTTGCTGTCAGGCCGAGAAAGCATCCGAGACGTGATAGCGTTCCCCAAAACTCAGAGCGCGGTTTGTCCCATGACCGGGGCACCTTCCGAGGTTTCGGAGCGGCAGTTGAAAGAGCTGGGGATCAGGGTGAGGAGCAAACAAAAGACAGCAGAGTAAAAGCTTAGCGACAGTAGATTTCTTGAAAAGCACCGCTGGCTGTGATATGATGTACATGAAAACAGAACAGTAACGTTGAAAAACTTTTAGACCCTGCTGTGTTCGTGATAAACCGGTTAATTTTGGCCCAACACCAAAATATAGGGAGCCTGGACTCTGGGTGTGGCTTGCAGGCCCTCGATGGGAGGGAAGCATAAAGCATCCAGGAGGGCACCCACCTGCGTGGGACGCAGGTTCAAAATAACCGGTTACACACGACTCGGTGGGGCTTTTTGTTTTGCTGGAGGTAGAAAAAAGAGTATGGAAGACAGTCTGGCGCGAACCAGGATGCTGATAGGAGAGGATGGGATAAGAACACTTGCAGGGGCAAGTGTGGCCGTAATTGGACTCGGGGGAGTCGGTTCCTTTGCCGCTGAAGCTTTAGCCCGTTGCGGGATCGGGAATCTTACCTTGGTCGATAAAGATGTGGTCGAGGCTTCAAACCTTAACCGGCAGCTGGTCGCTTTACGTTCAACTATGGGGCGTCTCAAAGTTGAGGTTATGAAAGAGCGTATCCGCGACTTGAATCCGAACATCCAGGTTAGGATTTTCCCTATACGATACGGAAAAGAGACTTGCGATATCATACACTTGGAAGAGTATGATTATGTGGTAGATGCAATCGATACGGTTAGGGACAAAATACTGCTGTTGGAGAGCTGTTATCATAGGCGGGTGAAGGTGATATCCTGCATGGGGACCGGTTGGAGGCTTGACCCGACTTTGCTAAGGGTAGCGGATATCAAAGAAACCAGCTTATGCCCGTTGGCGAGGAGAGTCCGTCGCGGGCTCCGGGCGGTAGGAATAGAATCTGGCATCAAAGTGGTGTATTCGCTAGAGAAGCCTTGTTTAGACCAGGTAGTTACAAGAGAAGTGGGCAGTATGGTACTGGTTCCGTCGGTTGCCGGGTTAATGATGGCGGCCGAGGTCGTTAAGGATATTTTGCAGACCGAAGGTGGTATCTGTGCAGGTGACATATAAGGTGATAGGCGAGTTGAAGAAAAAGGTGGTGCCAGATAGCGGGGATATAAACCTGCCGGCGGGGGCAACGGTCGGTCAGCTGGTTGCCGGCCTGGGATTGCCGGATGACTTGCACTTGGTAGCAGTGGTAGACGGCCGCAGGTATAAACAGTCTGATGTTTTGCAGGATGGACAAGAGGTTGTACTGGTGCTCCCTTCAGTGGGCGGGTAAGAAGAAAACTAGATGGAAAATCCTTTGGTAAAACAGGTTATTGCGAGGAGGGTTGTTTAATGTACTGGAATCAAGAAATGGAATGCATGCCTCGAAACCAACTTGAGGAATTGAAGCTGAGGCGTCTCAAGGAGACTGTCTTCAGAGTCTATGCCTTCGTACCTAGCTATCGAGAAAAGATGGATGCAGCAGGTATTAAGCCGTACGACATCCAGAAACTAGATGACTTGAAATACCTCCCTTTTACTACTAAGCAAGACTTGCGGGACAATTATCCATTTGGGTTGTTTGCGGTGCCGATGTCGGAAGTGGTTCGTATTCACTCGTCGTCGGGTACAACTGGAAAACCTACGGTAGTGGGGTACACCCGTAAAGACCTTTATACTTGGTCGGAGCTTATGGCCCGGGCTTTGACATGTGCCGGAGCGACCCGTCATTCTATAATTCAAAATGCCTACGGATACGGTCTTTTCACTGGAGGATTGGGGATCCATTATGGGGCGGAATTGATCGGGGCTTCGGTTATTCCCAGTTCGGGCGGCAACACTAAGCGCCAGATAATGCTGATGCAAGATTTCGGGACCACTGTTCTAACTTGTACTCCTTCTTACGCTTTATATATGTACGATGTCATGACCGAAATGGGCGTGTCGCCCAAGAATCTCAAGTTGAAAGCCGGGATTTTCGGAGCCGAGCCTTGGAGCGAAAACATGAGAAAGGACATCGAAAATAAGCTGGAGATTGATGCCTACGATATATACGGTTTGAGTGAGGTTATTGGTCCCGGAGTAGGTATTGAATGCTCGTGCAAAAATGGACTGCACATCTTTGAAGATCACTTCATACCGGAGATTATAGATCCTGGAACTGGAGAGGTTCTTTCACCCGGGAACGAAGGAGAACTGGTGTTAACCACTATCACCAAGGAAGCTTTTCCCATTATCAGGTACCGGACGCGAGACCTGACAGCTCTGACCTATGATCCCTGTCCGTGCGGCAGGACTCATGTGAGGATGAAGAAGGTTTTGGGGCGCTCAGATGATATGATAATTGTAAGGGGAGTCAATGTGTTCCCATCCATGGTCGAAAGTGTTCTTTTGAGTATAGCAGGGGTCGAGCCGCATTACCTCCTGGTAGTGGATCGGGTGGGAACTTTAGACGAGTTAGAGGTATGGGTAGAAGTTTCCGAGCGGTTTTTCTCTGACCAAGTAAGAAAACTGGAGGAATTAGGCCGAACGATACAAAAGGAATTAGAAAGCGCGCTTGGTATTTTGGTCAAGGTGCGTCTGGTCGAGCCCAAGTCTCTGGAGAGGTTTGAAGGCAAGGCTAAGCGGGTACTTGACAAGCGGAACCTGTAGGAGGGGGGATCGGTTATGGTCAAACAGATTTCGGTTTTCTTGGAGAACAAAGCAGGGAGATTGGCCAGCGTGACCCGGGTACTGGGTGACGCGGGTATCAACATACGGGCTTTGTCGATAGCCGACACTTCGGATTTTGGGGTATTGAGACTCATAGTCAACGATCCGGATAAGGCTTATCGTATACTGAAAGAGGCGGGATTCACCGTGAGCCAAACCGATGTTGTGGCCGTAAGCGTACCGGATCGGCCTGGAGGATTGGCTGAGATACTAGAGGTCATGGCCGAGGCCGACATCAACATCGAGTACCTATACGCGTTTATCGGTACCACTGCCCGCAATGCCCTGGTTATCTTTAAAGTTGAAGATGTCGAAAAAACCACATCGTTTTTTAAGGACAAAGGTATTAAGTTCTTGGGGGCAAGCGAGATATATTCTTTATAGATGATGAGATACACTTATCAAGCAACAGTCGAAGTCTCGCGTTCTGGCGGGGGTACGCTAGGTGTCTTTGTGTGGGTCCACAGTTGTGAGAAAGGGGGAATCGGTTTTGGCGGGAACGGTTGAAGTACGCCGGTTGGAAGAGCTTAGAGTGGCAAGCATAAGGCAGGATATGCCTATACATGAACTGTCGGAGGTCATTAACCGGTTGGTTCGCTTTGTGAAAGAAAAGGGCATAGGGGCCGGAAAACCCATGGCTATCTATTACGATAAAGAATTCAATCCTGAAAGAGCCGATATTGAAGTCTGTGTTCCTGTAACCAACCCTTTTCCCAACGAAGGAGATATTCGTTGCCGAATCTTGCCAGCAGGCAAATATCTGGTTATAACTCATGAAGGTGCCTACGATACGATAAAGGCGGGATACGAGAGGCTATTGCACTATGCACAGGAAGAGGGCTACCGGATCATAGGTCCTCCCCGGGAAGTCTATATTGTTGGCCCAGGCTCGCAAGAGACGCCTTCCGCTTGGAAAACAGAGATATATTTTCC
Source organism: Syntrophothermus sp. (assembly GCF_013314835.1). Classification (NCBI taxonomy): domain Bacteria; kingdom Bacillati; phylum Bacillota; class Clostridia; order Eubacteriales; family Syntrophomonadaceae; genus Syntrophothermus; species Syntrophothermus sp. The sequence continues at coordinate 17,561 of NZ_JABUEX010000036.1, read as the reverse complement.
CGTACTGGGCTGACTCTTGCATTATTGAGTTCCAGACCAACCAGAACTGCGGTCCAACAGAGGCATTGCTGAGATGAGACAGGATTACGCTCGTGGGGGCAACAGATGCCTATCATACCATACTGGCGTGTCATCCACCGAAGAACGAGAAGGTTTGTTTCTATTAGTAATGCAGTTTCGCTCTTAAGGCCATCTGTGGTCATCAGCCCGGCACTCAGCTGGACGACATTGCAACATGACAGTTGGTCCCGAAAACGCTAGTCGCTGATCAAGACTTGAGCTGAGTGCCGGGTCTGTGTGCATCTGTGGCCCGTTTGCATGGCAGTTCGGTTTTATTGTGACGGAGAGATAACCGTGTATGAGTATGTAGGAAACATTCACTTGCATACTGAGTATTCCGACGGATCCGGTTCCGTTGACAGGGTGGTTGAGGCTGCGGCGCGAGCGGGACTCGATTTCATCGTTATCACCGACCATAACACCCTTCGGGCCAAGGAAGAGGAAGGGTATCATAAGGGTGTCTTGGTACTGGTCGGTATGGAGCTTAATTACAGGTGCAACCATTACTTAGTTCTGAATGTTTCTGAGCCCGTGCCGTCCAATGATAAGGATCCTCAAGCGATTATTGATGAGGTACGGAATAGAGGGGGAATCGGGTTTATCGCTCACCCTGTAGAAAAGGGGTCGCCTTTTTACGAAAAAGGGCTTACTTATCCCTGGACTCAGTGGGACGCAAATGGCTTTACGGGGATCGAGATATGGAACCGTTTGAGTCAGTGGCGGGATGGGTTGCAAAGCGTCGGGAAAGCCGCGTATTTGACAGTGGTGAACCCCCACGCAGCTTTGGTTGGTCCTTATCAGGAAGTGCTCTCCCGCTGGGACGAACTGTTACGGCAAGGCATGGTGGTGGCTATCGGCGGGTCCGACTGTCACGGGATTAACCTAAAGTTGGGACCGGTCAAGCTGGGTATTGACGATTATTATTTGGCCTTTCGCAGCGTCAACACCCATATTCTCAGTCACCGGCCATTGGTGGGAAAATTGGAAACGGATGCGATGGTGGTTTACGACTGCTTAGTGAAAGGGAGTTGTTTTATAGCTTACGATTTTTTTCTGCCATCGCGCGGTTTTTTATTTTGGGCTCAAGACCGGCACCAGACGGCTTTGATGGGACAGTCGATTGCTTTCAAACCAGAATTAAGTCTTTATGCCCGGACGGCTTTCCCGGCTAGAGTCGATGTTATTAGGGATGGGGCTGTTTGCTGGCGGAGTTACGGACGCTACCACTCTTTTAAGGTAGATATGTCCGGTGTTTACCGTGTGGAAGTTTGGCATGAACTGCGGGGACGTTTCCGCCCTTGGATATACTCTAATCCTATTTTTGTTGTCCCTCAGGATTAGCGAAGAACTGACTGATTTTTCTGCGACACGGCTTTATAATTTGAGACCTTGGCCCGATCGGTGATCGGGAACAGTATCAGCACTAGTTTAGACCCGAAGCGTGCTCCAAGCGGATGGAGCATGCTTCGGGAAAGGTTTTCTTAAGAGTTGATGGAATCGGACAAGAGCTGGGCCGCTTCTTTTACCGTGAAGTCGGCGTGAATCAAATGCCAGGCTGCATCGAGCAACTGAGCAGGGTGCGGGCTTTGCCATATGTTTCGGCCCATTACGATGCCGCGAGCTCCTCCTTGCAGGGCGCCGTATATCATTTCCAAGGTGTCGATATCGGTGTCGCATTTCGGACCACCGGCGATCAACACCGGAACCGGGCAGCCAGAGACTACCTTTTCAAAGTCCTTTTCCGTGTAATAGGTTTTAACCATGTCGGCTCCGTGCTCAGCGGCAACCCTGGCTCCCAGGGCTATAAACTGAGCATCATGTTTCTTTTCTCCCACTTCTTTGCCTAGGCCGATAACTCCCAAAAGCGGCATGTTCCAGCGGTGGCATTCCTCTGCTGTTCTTGCTAAACCTAAAAGGGTTTCGTGCTCGTATTGAGAACCGATGAAAGCAGAGACCGCCACGGCATCTGCGGCCAGCGCCAAACCTTCGTTTACCGATGAAACCACTCCTTCACGGGTGATGTCTGGACCTGCGATGGTTGCACCGCCGGAGATGCGAAGTATGACGCCGGGGTTACCGGTAGGATCGAAAGCGTAACGGAAAACGCCTCCGGTCAGCAACCAGGCATCGACCTTACCGGTAGCATCGAGTTCTCTGATGGTTTTCCCAATATCAACAATCCCGGCAATCGGTCCCAAGGCGTACCCGTGATCAATGGCTATTACCAGGCTGCGCCCAGTACCGGGGTTGAGGATGCGCCTCATCCTATAGTCTAATCCGTTCATGATTGTTCCTCCTTTAATTTTCACCAACGAGTCCGACATGAAGCTCTACAGCAAAAGCATGCCTTTAATCATTTCGAGACTCTTGGCTTTTTCTATGGCATCTGTCATAGAATCCAAGGTAAACCTGTGGGTTATGAGGGAATCCGCAGCTATCGCTCCGCTGGCGATGAGATCAACTGCTTGGCGAAAATCCTGAGGGGTCGATGCGAAGCTACCGGTGATAGTGACCTCCTGGTAGTGTACCCAACGCGGATCCACCTGTATAGCGTAGCCTGCTGGAGGTCCCCCAAAAATATTGAATATTCCGCCTTTGCTCACCATGGGCAAAGCTGATTGAATAGCTTGTGGGTTGCCCAGCGAGGTAATTACCACGTTGGCACCATCCCCAGCTGTAATTCTTTTTACTCCTTCAACAGGGTCCTGATCACCCGGATCCAGCACATAGTCTGCACCAAGCATCGAAGCCAGATTTCTTCGGTGAGCTAAGGGCTCGATGATGATAACCCTGGCTCCTACCCATTTAGCCAGCAAGAGGTGAATAAGACCCATGGGACCTGCTCCACAGATGACTACTGTATCTTCGGGCTTGACCCGGTTAGTTTTCAGGGCAGCCAGCCCGCAGGATAGCGGTTCGGCCATAGCGGCAGCCTCAAAGGTTAGGTTTGCGGGGATCTGTACTACGCCCCCAGCCTGTACGATCTGGCGGGGAATTCGTACTAATTCGGCAAATCCCCCGTCTATGCCGTGGGCTAAACCGAATTCGTAGCGGCAAAGGTTATGCCTGTTTTGACGGCAAAAATCACACTGGCCGCAAACGGCGATGGGATAGATGGTTACCCTGTCGCCCAGGTCAATACCTGAGACTCCTTCTCCGAGGGCGATGACTTCCCCAGCTACCTCATGCCCCAGAATTGTGGGCAAGTTCTGGGGCAGGCCTTGGCCCAGCAAAGTCTTAACATCGGTCGCACAGATTCCGGAAGCCCGAACTTTAACTACGATGTCGCCAGGTTCCGGCACAGGTGAGGGAACTTCCTCTACTCGAAAATCATTGATTCCATAAACGAGGAAAGCTTTCATTCAAGAACCCGTCCTTTCTCAAGCTTTATGCAATTCGGCTTCTTCCCACTGGCGAACTTGAATCAAGAGATCGCGTACCTTCAACGGATCCTTGTAGCCGATGGAAGACTCAACTCCGGAGCATAGATCTATACCGGCTGGATTAACGGTGCTAAGGGCTTCTCGGACGTTGCCGGGGTTTATGCCGCCAGCCAGGTAAATCGGAAGCGGGGCCTGAGTCACCAAATTCCGGACTAAGGACCAGTCAGATACCCGGCCAGTTCCACCATACCTGGTCCGGCCTGCAATGACCGCGACCGTATCCAGCACCACGAGGTCGATGCCTTGAGACCGTAATTCGTTGATTTTTGCCAGCAGAGAAGCCAGGTCGAATCGAGCAGATATTTGAACCTCATGATGAGCCCCATGAGCTTCCGGCAAATGCAAGGACTGCCATAAGGCTAGCTCGGGAAAGTCTTTTTTCAGTGAGGCTAGCCGGGCCTGGGGTGCTGGACTTAAGAATTGGATTCCGTAGGGCCGGCAGGCCTGCAGCAACCGGTTAAGGTCTTTCCAATCTGGATCATAGACCAGAACTATTCCCGGGATAGGAGGGTCGGTTAGGAGATTTATCGCCGAATCCAGTGTCTGAGAACGCGGAGAAAAAGAAACATCGAAAATAACTCCGAAGAAATCCGCACCGAGGTCCGCTACTGTGTTCCTATCACCGACTGACGTTATCCCACATATTTTAACCTTGCAGCCACCCTTCATTTTGGTAATTCCTCTCTTGTGAATTCTCGATTATTCTAGCCCCTAAATTATCGACTTCGGTTTCTATAATTCGAGTATTAGGAAAACCGTGATCGCGCAGGTATTTCATAATTCTGTTATATACTAGCGGTTGCTGAGTCAGGGCAAAAGTGGTAGGTCCGACCGAACTCATCCCGGCAACTTCGGCCCCCATCTCGCGAAAAAGACCGATATAATGAAAGATGTGTGCCCCATACAGCCCGTGTTGCTCGCACTCAGCCCGCTTTGAGCCGATGAAAGTCAAGTCAAGTATAGCATCTCCAATAGCTTTGAGGTCGCCTTTTACCATGGCGGGTAAGAGATCCAACAGGATCAGGTGCGCTTTCGTGTTGCACTGGCGAGCATCGAGGTAGCGGGCTCTCCTAAGCAAGAGACCGACTTCGGCTTCGGCAGCTGTGTCTTTACCTGTATATTCGTCTTTCAAACTAGGCACATCGGGTATGATGATGATAGCTTTCGTATTAGGTAGCGGAATACGGTAAATCAATTCAGCATCATCGGAACCGATGGCCATGCCTCCGTGGACTCCCACCATTGCTCCAATGCCGGTCTCGAAGTTGCGAATCAAGTAATCATTGCCGGTAGGGCTTTCTTCGCAAGCATTGTATACCATTACTCGCCGCAACTCCCGGTTGTTGAAAGGCCTCCCCAGGGCTTCGTTGATAGCGATGCAGGCTGCACACATGGTGCCGGAAGATGACCCCAGCCCTACGTGACGTCGCTTGTGATCAAACAGTTCGATATCGAAACCCCCGGGGTACTTGAGGATTTCTTTGAAAACATGAGCAAAGTGCTTGACGATGAGAGGGCGTTCACCTTTTACTGTGATTTCAGGAACGACAGTTGTTCGTACTCTGGCTTGAAAGTATATACCCAAAGCCAGGCCTATTCCGCCTCCTCCTGGTCGGTAAGGGTTAAACCGATTCATATCTAGGACCGATATGTGAAGGCGGGCCGGGACCTTAACTTCTACTTCTCTTTCCACTGCTTCTGAAACTGCACGCGGCGCCACGCCGAAACTTTCTGGAAAGTTTATAAAACTCCTTTCGCCTGGTACAAATTCTTCGAGAACCGAGGTCAGGCAATCGAAGGGGCCACCGATGGTGCTGATTTCGATTCTCTGTTTTTGGGGCTGAAAAGCCAAATTCTGTACATGCATCGTTTTACTCCTTCCTTCCTACCGTATTACGGGTTGTTATTGGTATAGACCGATTAAAGAACAGTAGCCTGATAGCAGGTTTCACACCTCCTTCAGCCCGAGGAAAAGGAGGAGTACAAACAAAAAACACTCCGGTTGGAGTGCAGGTTAAACCGCTGACAACGCGTCGTCGCTGGAGAGACCACGCCGACAAGCGCCGTAACTACCGTCCTACCGTTCCTCAGGCAGTATTTCGTTTTTAAGTGATAACTTGGACTTAAGGTTTGATACTTCCTACCTACTACAATTCTAATGAAAATTATATCTATTGGAGGATTGAACACGCAACAAATTTGTTTGCAAGGTCACGCGATTACTGAGCAGAAAAATGGTCATGGATAAATTAGCAAAATAGTCCTAGGAAACTAAGCGCAGCTGCCAAAAACCCGGTCTGGACAGGGATCTTAGAGGAAGGGAGGGCTTTAAGAAAATATGTGCTACTTTTCACAATGCAGGAGTCGCTTGCTTGTGTTAGAATAAGTGGAGTAAAGTGGAGTAAAGTGGAGCACATTCCCTGTAATCAAACGAGATGGGGCAGAACAAATGTTCTTGGGCGAATATCAACATTTCTTAGATACAAAAGGTCGCATGACCGTACCGGCCAAGTTCAGAGAAGGCTTAGGTGACACTTTTGTTGCGACCAAAGGGTTGGACAACTGCTTGTTTCTATATCCGTGGCCAGAATGGAGGACGTTAGAGCAGAAGCTGAGAAGTCTGCCGTTCACCCGTAAGGATGTGAGGGCTTTTGTTCGTTTTTTCTTTTCCGGAGCTGCGGAGTGCGAGGTGGACAAACAGGGAAGAACGGTCTTGCCGGTTCCACTGAGGGAGTATGCTCGTATCGAAAAGGAAATCGTTATTGTCGGAGTAGGGACCCGGGTTGAGGTTTGGGCCCGAGAACTGTGGGAAAACTACCTCCAGACAGCAGGAGAATCATATGTTGAAATCGCAGAAAACCTTGATGAACTTGGATTCTAGGGGAAGGGTGAAACTTCATGCATGTTCCGGTGCTGTTGGAGGAAGCAGTGTCGATGCTTGCGCTACAACCTGATGGCGTTTACGTCGACTGTACAGTCGGTGGTGGTGGCCATCTCGCATGTCTGGTACAAAAACTGGGAGAGAAGGCCACTATTATCGGGATAGACAAGGATGCGAAGGCGTTGGAAGAGGCGAGAAAAAAGCTAGCTGACGTTTCTTCAAAGCTGATTTTGATTCACGGTGACTTCAGGCGCCTCCAAGTAATACTCAAGATGCACGGCATAAGCGAGATTCATGGCATCGTTCTTGATCTAGGTGTTTCGTCCTTTCAGCTGGATGATGCCAGTCGCGGTTTCAGCTACCAAGAAGAAGGCCCTCTCGATATGAGGATGAATACTGACCAGCAATTATCAGCCTGGCATCTGGTCAATGAATGGTCTGAAGAACGATTAGCCCTGATTATAAGGGAATTGGGTGAAGAACGATACGCTCGGCGTATTGCCCGAGAAATTGTCAGGGAGAGGCAACTGAGGCCTATAAACACCACCTTCGAGCTGGTCGAGGTGATAAAGAGGGCGGTCCCGGCCCAGGCCAAGAAGGATAAGCATCCGGCCCGTCGCACCTTTCAAGCTCTGCGCATAGCCGTGAATGAGGAATTGGAGGCACTCGAGGAGGTGTTGCCACAGGCGGTGGAGGTACTGGCCAGCGAAGGAAGAATAGCAGTTATTACTTTTCATTCGTTAGAGGATCGGATAGTCAAGACTTTTTTCAAGCGTGAGTCTTTGGGATGTCTTTGCCCTCCTGACCAACCGGTTTGTACCTGCAATCACCGGGCACGCTTGAAGATAGTAACCAAAAGGCCAATTACACCAACTGAAGCTGAGCTAGCGCGCAATCCTCGCAGCCGCAGCGCTAAGTTGAGGATAGCCGAAAAGATCTAGAAACCAATAGAAATCTACCGCGAATGGAGGTCGAATAAATTGCCCCAGGCCAATCATATAATGGTGCAAGGATACCCGGTCAGGGCCGGGGTGCCTGTGGTCACTAAAGTGAGGAGGATTACGAAACGACGGAACTTACAGAGTGTTCGCTTGATAGCTATAATCGCCGCCTTGTTCGGGTTGGGCTTGCTAGCGGTTTTCATCCGGTGTCAGCTAGCGGTTTTGGGGTATCAAATAGTTGAGTTAAAGCAGGAGATAGCTGACTTGGATCAACAAAACCGGCACTTGGAGTTACGAATTGCCGAATTGAGTTCGCCTTCGCGTATCGAGACGTTGGCAGTTACCAAGCTGGGCATGTGCAAACCGGACGAAGTTCAGGTGGTTGCTTTGAAGGAAGAAGTTCCGGTCGTTCCAGTCGAGAGCCTCAGCCGTCCGAAGACTGTCGGTCAGGCCAAAGAAAAGCCGCTGGAAAAACTGTACCGGGTAGTTGTAAGATTAGGGTCAAGTGCCAGCAAAAAGACGCTGGGGATGATAGACTAGAATACTGCCTGGGGCAAGGGAACTAGTCGTTCAAAGGGTGATATTTCTGGCGTTGACTGGGGGATGGAGTTCATGCAAACTACCAACCTCGCCATCAGGAAGCGTATTGTCACGCTTTTTTTATTCTTCATACTGGGATTTTTGGGACTGATGGGAAGGATGTTTTGGGTACAGATTGTCAGGGGCGCTGAACTGTCGGAGAAAGCACTCGAAAACCGCATGCGCGACGTTCCGGTGAAGGCCAAGCGAGGTGTAGTTTATGATCGCAATGGTCGGGAACTGGCGATATCAGTGAGTGCCGACTCCGTCTATGCTAATCCGGCCGAAGTACGCAAGTCGGGAAGGGCTGAAGAAATAGCCCATACTCTGGCTCAAATACTGGGGTTGGAAGAAGAAAACGTCTACCAGCGGATAACCAAGGTGTCAGGATTTGAGTGGATTAAACGCCAGGTAGACTTTAAGACTTCGGCCCAGCTAAAGAAACTGGATTTGCCTGGGATAGGATTAGTAGAGGAGAGCAGACGTTTTTATCCTAAAAAGAGCTTGGCTTGTCATGTTTTGGGAATAAGCAGCATAGACAACATAGGGTTAGAAGGCGTAGACCGGCAGTACAACGATATAATCGGCGGTATACCGGGGCGGATTGTCATAGAACATGACGCCGTAGGCCGGGAGATACCGGAGGCAACTCACAGGTATATTCCGCCTACAGACGGAGCCAGCGTGGTGTTGACCATAGATGAAACTATTCAGTACATAGTGGAACGGGAACTGGACAGGGTCTGGGAAGCCAGGAAACCGAAAGGGGCTATAGCTGTAGTCATGGACCCGAGAACCGGAGAGGTGCTGGCTATGGCCAACCGTCCCTGTTTCGACCCCAACGATTACAAGCAGTACCCAGAGGTTAATCGCCGCAATCTCGCCATATGGTATGCCTATGAACCAGGCTCCACTATGAAGATCGTGACGGCAGCCGCTGGGTTGGAAGAAGGGGTAGTGCGGCCTAACAGCCGGTTTTTCTGCCCAGGGTCCATCAAAGTGGGCAAGGAAACGATATCATGCTCACAGGGGCGCGCGCACGGCGCGCAGACATTTGTTGAAGTGGTCGAGCATTCCTGTAATGTGGGGTTCGTCAGTTTAGGATTAGAGTTGGGGCTTGACAAGTACTACCAGTATCTAAATGCTTTTGGCTTTGGCCAAAAAACAGGGATTGACCTACCAGGTGAAGCCAAAGGAATTCTGGTTCCGCGTACCCGTGCCAAACAAATCGATTTGGCCACCATGGCTATGGGGCAAGCCAATGCGGTTACCCCTATTCAGCTTTTAACGGCGGTTTCTACGGTTGCCAACGATGGGGTTATGATGAAACCACACTTGCTGAAAGAGGTGTTAGATGCCGATGGTAAGGTGGTAAAGAGAGTCGAACCGGAACCGGTTAGACAGGTTATATCTAAAGCCACGGCTCGGGAATTGGCCTTGATACTGGAGGGAGTTGTGCAAAACGGAACTGGCCAGAACGCTTATATTGAAGGGTACCGAGTGGCTGGCAAAACGGGAACTGCCCAGAAGATATCGCCTTCCGGAGGTTATCTCCCTAACGAATATGTAGCTTCTTTTGTAGGATTTGCTCCGGCTAACAACCCCAGGCTGGCCTGTATAGTTGTAATCGACGCTCCTCAGGGTTATCCTTATTATGGTGGTACAGTGGCTGCGCCGGTTTTCAGGGAGATCATGCGCGATTCATTGCGATACCTTGAAGTGCCTTTACAAGGTGTGCCTAAGGTTGAAAAAGGCGAGACGAAAGAAACGGTATCTGTCCCCGATGTCGTTAACCTAACCTTGGATGATGCCCTTACTATTATAAAGCGCCAGGGGCTCGAAGTGCAGGTGGAGGGCTCAGGGGACCTGATATGGAGCCAGGCTCCCCGGGCTTACTCGAAAGTCAAGAAGGGTACCAAGGTTATAGTTTATCTGTCAGAAGTGAATCAACAGGCAGGAGAAGAAGAGGTTACCGTTCCCGATTTACAGGGGAAATCCATGCGTGAGGTTGCCCGTATACTGGCGAAAATTGGCTTGCACATGGAACCGCAGGGCTACGGGTTGGCAGCGAAGCAAAACCCAGCTCCGGGAGCCATGGTTAAGTCGGGATCGGTTGTGGTGGTGGAGTTTGGGCCTGCACCTTGAACAGCGAGCTGCTGCAGGCAGAGCCCAAATCAGGTATGAGGTAAGTCTTGAGGAGGCAGAGATGGCGAGATTGGAGAATCTTATCAGCGGACTCGAAGTTATAGAGACTTCGGGTGACCTGGATAAGGAAATCAAAGGGGTCCAATACGATTCTCGTAAAATTGAGCCAGGTTATCTTTTTGTTTGTATTCCGGGATTCAAGGTTGACGGGCATGACTACGTTCTCCCAGCGGTGGGAGCGGGAGCCATAGCCCTTCTTGTCGAAAAACCGGTCGCAGGAACACAAGGGGTGACTGTGGTGAGGGTTAAAGATACTCGCAAAGCCCTTCCTATAGTTGCTTCCAATTTTTATGGGGCTCCTTCACGGCAATTACGATTGATAGGGGTAACCGGGACTAACGGAAAGACGACCACCACTCATTTGATCACTTCGGTCTTAGAAGAGGCGGGGTATCAAGTGGGAATTTTAGGAACCCTTTATGCCCGCTGGAGGGGAAAGCAGGAAAGCATGGCCCATACTACCCCCGAGTCGGTCGATCTAGAACGATTTATACGCCGGGTGGTGGACGAAGGTGGCGACTACACGGTTATGGAGGTTTCTTCCCATGCCCTGGATTTGGGCAGGGTCGATTGTTTAGACTTTGACGCGGCGGTATTTACTAACCTTACTCAGGACCATCTTGATTACCATCGTACAATGGACGATTACAGGGAAGCAAAGCTAAAACTGTTTCGCAGACTGAAGAACAAAGACGGTCACTTTGCCGTCATAAACCGGGATGATCCTTCTTGGACTGTGTTCAGAGATGCTACTCCTAGCCGGGTTGTGACTTACGGAATTACGGACGAAGCCGCGGTTAGAGCCACCGAGGTTCGAGTCGAACCCGAGGGGTCTTGTTTTACTCTAAAATGGCCTGAAGGAGATCTGCGGTTAAGTCTCAACCTATCCGGTTGGTTCAACGTTTCCAATGCCTTGGCGGCAGCTGCCTTTGCTTTGAAAGAAGGCATTTCTCCCGAGGTTATAAAGCGGGGCCTAGAGAAGGTATCAGGAATCCCGGGAAGGTTCGAGACCGTTAAGTGTGGGCAAGACTTTACGGTCATTGTTGACTACGCTCATACTCCCGATGGACTGGAGAATATCCTTAAGACCGCCCGGGCTATCGCGAAGAAGCGGATCATCACAGTTTTTGGCTGCGGAGGGGACAGAGACAGAGGCAAGCGGCCGCTTATGGGGAAAATAGCTGCGGAGTACAGCGATTTTAGTATAATAACTTCGGATAACCCTCGTAGCGAGGACCCCTTGGCTATAATCGAAGACATAGTTACAGGAGTTAAGAAGGTTCCTAACAGCAGATACACCGTAATAGCCGATCGTAGGGTGGCCATAGGTCAGGCTATCAATATGGCCCAGGCGGAAGACATGGTTATCATAGCGGGGAAAGGGCACGAGACCTACCAGTTGTTAAAAGATGAGGTACTGCCGTTTGATGACCGGGAAGTTGCGAAGGAGTTCATAAAGGAGCGTCTTCAAAGTGTACAGTAGACTCTTGGATATTGCGCGGGCAATTGAAGGTAACATCATACAAGGCAGGCCCGATATAGAAATAACAGGCGTGAGCCTCAATTCGCGCCGCTCGGGCCACGGAGATGTCTTTTTTGCTTTAAAAGGGGATAGACATGACGGGCATGATTTCGTCCCGGAGGCCTTAAGGAACGGAGCATTAGCTGCTGTTGTCAGCCGTCCAGTGTCTTTGCCTCAGGGCCTGGGAGAGAGAGGGCTCATATCGGTTAGGGATGTGAAAAAGGCATTGCAGATGCTAGCTCGTTGGCACCGGCAAAGGTTCAAGCTACACCTGGTTGGGGTTACTGGAAGTGTCGGTAAAACCACGACTAAAGATCTGACCGCTACCTGTTTGGAAGCGAGGTTTCAGACCCTTAAAACGGAAGGAAATTATAACAACGAAATCGGGGTTCCGCTTACACTGCTGAGATTGGACCACAGGTATGAAGCTTGTGTGGTAGAGATGGCCATGCGTAACCTGGGTGAGATAGAAGAGTTAGCATCGATAGCTTTGCCGACGTGCGGCATCATTGTTAACGTAGAACCGGTACATTTGGAAAATCTGGGGAGCATGGAAAGAATAGCTCAGGCCAAGTGCGAGTTATTTAAGTATGTGGACGAGCGGGGATTCGTCGCCATTAATGGTGACAATCCTCTACTGGTTGAAGCGGCTGAAAAGTATGCGGTTAAAAAGGTTCGCTTTGGGTGGGGTGCAAACTGTGATGACCGCATGCTGGATGTGAATTCTTCCAGCGAGGAGACCAGGATAAAAGCGAGCCTTGCCGGGCAGGCGGCAGAGTTTTGTCTGCCTTTCCCAGGTTCGCATCTTGCTTATAATGTCATTGCAGCAGCAGGGGTTGCCGTGCGCCTAGGGGTAGACCTGGCGGATATCCAGTCTAAAATACGTTCTTTTGCCCCTTCCAGCCGGAGGTTGAACATCAAAACTGGGCTGGGAGGTATTACCATCATCGACGATTGCTACAACGCTAACCCGGTATCGATGAAAGCGGGGTTGGAAGTGTTATCGGATGTTGCAGCCGGCCGCTATAGAGTTGCTGTGCTGGGTGATATGTATGAATTGGGCAGTTATGAGGTACAGGGGCACCGAGAGGTTGGCTACAAAGCAGCTGAGCTTGGTGTAGAGCGTTTGGTAACCGTTGGGGAGTTGGCCAGGCATATTGGGGTGGCGGCGAAAGAAGCCGGTTTGGACAAGGAGAGGATACTGCATTTTTCTGATAAAGAACTGGCAATCGCTTATTTGAAGTCAGACTTGCCGGCGGAGGCTGTAGTATTGATCAAGGCTTCCCGGGGTATGCACATGGAAGACATAGTACAAGAGTTAGAGGTTTGAGCAATTTAAGCGATTGGAGCAGGGCGGAGGTTTTGTCGGTGCATGGGATTGTGACAGACACGGTGGTAGCTGCCGGGATATCGATCCTTATCTGTGTGGTGATGGGACCCTTTGTCATCCCGCTTCTGCGCAGACTCAGAGCTGGACAGAGTATCAGGGATGACGGGCCTAAACGTCATTTGGCTAAAGCCGGTACCCCTACTATGGGGGGCATTATGATGATCACGGCAGTCTTATTCGCTTCCCTTATCCTGGCAGGGAATAGTCTTGAGGTGCTGGCTTGTGTGCTGGTTACAGTGGCTTTTGGAGCCGTGGGATTCTGGGACGATTACATTAAAGTGGTGCTGAAAAGATCCCTCGGTTTAAGGGCGCGAGAAAAACTTGGCCTGCAACTGCTCATTAGCTTGATATTCGGATTCATACTGGTTGTGGTCCTGGGAAGAGGAACCGAGGTGGCAGTTCCTTTTACCGGCTTCAGTGTTGAGCTGGGACCTTTTTATATGGTACTGCTAGTTTTGGTATTAATCAGCACTGCCAATGCCGTAAACCTCACCGACGGGTTAGATGGATTAGCGGCCGGAGTAACCTTTTTTGTGGCTTTGGGGTATGTGGTAATAAGTATTGCAACTTCTCATTTCAGCCTGGCCGTTTTTTCGGGGGCTCTAGCCGGGGCCTGTCTCGGATTTCTGATCTTTAACCATTATCCTGCTCGTGTGTTCATGGGTGACACTGGGTCAATGGCCTTGGGAGGGGCGGTTGCCGCTCTAGCTGCCATTACTAAGTCTGAGATAGCCCTTCTGGTCATCGGGGGGCTATATGTACTGGAAGCCTTGAGTGTTATAGTTCAGGTGCTATCTTTTCAGCTGACTGGCCGGCGTGTCTTTTTAATGGCTCCTTTGCACCACCATTTTGAGCTCAAGGGTTGGTCGGAGGCAAAAGTGGTTTTGGTTTTTTGGACAGTATCGCTTGCTTTTGTGGTGCTGGGACTACTAGGTTTTAGAAACCTGGGGTAGGGGTGACTTTGTACGATGAAAATCAGGGGTAAAAGGTTTATTGTAATAGGTTTGGCTAAAAGCGGGGTAGCTGTTGCCCGGACGCTGGCCCGAAGAGGAGGAAGGGTTACGGTTTATGATCAGAAGGCAGAAGAGCAGCTAGGAAAAGCTTTGGCAGAGCTGGCGGAATTCGACGTGAAAAAGGTGCTAGGAGAAGAACTGACGATTAAGCCAGGGGAGTATGACTTGGCGGTGGTTAGTCCCGGGGTATCCATGGACGCGGAAGTGGTACGGCGGGTGATTAAAGCGGGTACTCCGGTCATAGGAGAGATCGAGCTGGCTTACCGTTTGAAAAACGATGCAGTAGAAATAGTAGCAATAACCGGGACCAATGGAAAAACTACTACTACAGCTCTTGTAGCAGAGATACTCGACAAATCTGGTGTCAATACCGCTGCATGTGGTAACATCGGGGTTCCTTTGATATCGGTTATTGACGAGATAGAGCAGGGGGTAGTCTCGGTAGAGGTTTCGAGCTTCCAGTTGGAGACGATCAGGGAGTTTCACCCTCGAGTAGCGGCTGTTCTAAACATAACCCCCGATCATCTCGACCGTCACGGTACTATGGAACAATACGTGGAAGCCAAAGCCAAGATCTTGAGCAATCAGGGTCCGGACGATTTTTCGGTGTTGAACTACGAAGATGCCTGGGTTAGGAGACTGAAAACTGAAGCCAAGTCTCAAGTCATCTTTTTCTCTACAGCCCGGAGGTTGCCTCGCGGGGTTTATGTGGAAGATGGTAAAATAAAGGCCCGGTTGTATGATGATGAGGTAGTTATCTGTCCGAGGGAGAATGTTGCCCTACGCGGGGAGCACAACCTTGAAAACGTGCTGTGCGCTGTCGGGATAGCCATAGCTCTGGGTGTTAAACCAGATACTATCGCGGACACTTTGCGTAGTTTCAAGGGAGTGAGGCACCGGCTGGAAGAAGTCAGGCGAGTAAATGGTGTGCTCTATGTAAACGACTCAAAAGGTACTAACCCAGAATCGACCATTAAGGCCCTGCAGGCGTTTCAGGAACCGGTGATCCTTATTGCCGGAGGAAGAAACAAAGGGGCGGATTTCACTGTCTTGTCCCGGGTGATAAAGGATAAAGTCAGGCACCTGGTGTTGGTGGGTGAAGCCAGTCTTCTAATCAGGGAAAAAGTACTGGAACAGGGATTTCAGCATATAGATGTGGCAAAAAGCTTCGAAGAGGCTGTTTATAGAGCAAAAGAATTGGCCCGGCCCGGGGACGTAGTCTTACTATCTCCAGCCTGTGCGAGCTGGGACATGTTCAACAGTTTCGAAGAGCGAGGAGATCTGTTTTGCCAACTGGTAAATTCCCTGGAGGAGGAACGGGTTTGAGAAGGAAACAAGGGCCTCCAGACTTTGTTCTTTTCATAACCACGCTGATGCTGATAGCTATAGGCGTAATAATGGTCTTTAGCTCCAGTTCGGTTACCGCCAACGTGCGCTATCACGATCCCTATTATTTTTTTAAACGCCAGGTTTTATGGGTGGCAATTGCTTTGCCGGTCATGTGGGTAGTCACCAAGATAAACTATTCGCGGCTAAAGGACTTAGCAGTTCCAGCCCTAATAGTGGCGTTGGTATGCTTGATACTGGTTCTGTTCACTCCTTCGGTAAAGGGCTCGACCCGCTGGTTGGGCGTAGGGTTCTTGAGGTTTAACCCTTCTGAGATGGCCAAACTGTGCCTGGTGCTGTTTCTAGCCTCAAGCCTTAGCCAAAATACGGAGAGATTGTCTTCTCTAACCCGAGGTATTTTCCCTTATGTGCTATTTATCGGAGTCATTTGCTTGTTAGTTATGATGCAACCCGATTTAGGCACCACTTTTATCATCCTGGTTACCGCTTTGACCATGCTGGCCATGGCCGGGGCCCGGATGACTCATATGGGTCTATTAGGGATGGCCGGAGCCGTTTTGGTGGCAGTTGCTATTTTTTTCGAGAGCTACCGGCTCAAGCGGTTTCTTGCCTTCCTTGATCCCTGGAAGGATCCGAGTGGCTCCGGTTTTCAGACCATCCAATCCTTGTACGCCCTGGGCTCTGGGGGTTTGTTCGGGATGGGGCTGGGGCGCAGCCGCCAAAAATTCTTTTACCTGCCGGAACAGCACACGGATTTCATTTTCGCTATACTGGGGGAGGAATTGGGTTTTCTCGGAACCAGTCTGGTTTTAATGTTGTTCCTGTTGCTGGCCTGGAGAGGTTATAGAATTGCCTTGAACGCTCCAGATAATTTCGGGGCACTGCTGGCAGCCGGCATAACCACCATGATTGTGTTTCAAGCGGCGGTGAATATAGGAGTGGTTTCAGGAGTCCTACCGGTGACGGGAATACCACTACCTTTTATTAGTTATGGCGGATCATCTTTGCTTTTTATTCTAATAGGGGTAGGACTTTTATTGAACATCTCTCGTTACGCCGGTTACCGTTGAGTGAGGTGAGTGAATTGAAGATGGTGATAGCAGGGGGGGGAACCGGAGGACATCTATACCCGGCTCTGGCGATCGCCAGAGGGGTGAAAGCGAAGGTTCCCTCTATTAATGTGCTCTTCATAGGCACTAAGAAAGGGTTGGAGAGCAGGATTATCCCGCAAACCGAATTCCGGTTACAAACCATAGATATAGAGGGATTGAATCGGAACTCAATGCTTAAAGCGGTTCGTTCCTTACTAAAGGTCCCGCAAGGATTCTGGCGAGCCTGGACGATTCTCAGGGATTTTGCACCGGACGTGGTGGTAGGAACTGGGGGATACGTGTCTTACCCGGTTGTGATGGCAGCGAATCTTATGGGTATTAAGACGGTTATTCACGAGCAAAACGCTTTTCCCGGCTTGGCCAACAGGCTGTTAGCCAAGAGAGCTGACTGGGTCTTGCTGAGTTTTGAAGAGGCTAGAAAGTACTTGCAGGCCAGAAGGGTGGTAGTAACCGGGCTCCCGGTTCGCAGCGAAATCATGGAAACCACCAAGAAACAAGGACTTGAGCAGTTCGGTTTTTCGCCCTCAGTCTTTACTTTGGTGGCGTTTGGAGGCAGCTTGGGGGCGGCAAGCATCAATTCAGCCATGTTACAGGTGGTTGAACGATATATAATGGAAAAAGTACAAATATTATGGATAACTGGAGAAAACGGGTATCAGAATATAAAAGACAACATAGCTCCTGCAGTGTGGGAAAGCGCGACCTTGAGCCTGAGACTTCTTCCTTATTTGCAGCAAATGGAGTACGCTTTGGTTGCTGCTGATTTGGCTGTTTGCCGGGCCGGTGCCGCTACCCTATCTGAGCTTGCAGTGGTAGGCTTACCGGCGATACTGGTTCCCTACCCGTATTCTGCTGAAAATCACCAGGAAAAAAATGCTCGAAGCCTTGCAGCTAGAGGAGCAGCCGAGGTGATAATTGACGAGTTTCTGGACGGAGATGTACTGTTTAAGAAGATAGAAGAATTGAGAAATAATCCGGTAAGATTAAAAGAAATGTCTGCCAAGATGAAAGCGCAAGGCAAACCAGAAGCTCTCGCCCAGATAGTTGATATAGTTGTTAGTTGCTTGC
>NZ_JABUEX010000132.1:0-3254 GCF_013314835.1 Syntrophothermus sp. | reverse complement strand
TGTCAATGTTCTATGAAAATGTCACCTAAAAAGAGGGTGATTTATTCTGAGAAAATGTCACCCCTCTATTCAAGTAAATTTATTACAGATTACATTTTTCACTGATAGGATGTAGGTTGCCTCGGGGGCTCTGCCCCCGAACCCCCGGAGTTTAACGCTGGGTTCTCCCAGGGATAGGTTAGATGTGTAACTCCATATGGCCGTAGTTTTTTCTCCAACTGCTCACAAATGTCCTGTTCTGTATACTCATGCACATGTCCTTCATCATCAGTTTCCAAGTTTCCATACTGAACCAACAATTCTTTTTCAAGGTTAGCAGGGATTGATATTCTCATGTTTTCCAAAATTATTTTTAACTGTTTCTTGGTCAGTATCATCACTGTTTCCTCCATTTCTTCATTGCGAAAGTCCTGATTCCCTTATCCAGTTACTTGGACCCGGGAACAAGAATATTGGTCTGGCGCCTGAAATAGCTCTAGATGGGGTGTAGAGGTGACGATAAAGGGCCACCTCTCTATCCCCGGCAGAAATCTTTCGACTGCTCGGGTTGCTCTCCAGCATTGCCCTATCCTTTCGAAAGACAAGAGCCGTTTACTAGTGTTACCAAATCATAGGAGAAATCATATACACAAAATTTTATCTCCAGGCAAGTCTGGAACTGTACAGAGCATCAAGAATTTCCCGGTCTGATTCGTCGTATATGGTCGTGGGAAATGCGATAGTTTTGGTGCGCCAGGGGTGGTTTTCTGCGGGCTTAATAGGTATACGCGGTTTCTTTGGCTGTTTAGGAGCTGTTTCTTTTACCGGCAACTGTTCCACTACCTCAACATCATAGATTGAGCCACTGTATTGCACCTTTAAGCCGAACTGAGGGCTTTTTAACACGGTGATTTTAACCTTAGGAATTATCGGCATCGGTTTACCGTTGCGAATAACCCTGTAATAAACACTTCCGTAAGAAAACGCAGACCCGTGGTCAACCTGTCTTGTTTCTTTGATGCATAAGATGTGGTCGAGGTTAATATTATCGTCAAGATTATGGAAAGCGGACTGGGGTTCTCTGGGCTCAACAGCGAACTTTTCATTGTACTTGCTAATAAAGGCAGCTAAAAAGGCATTAGCTTCCTCAATAGTGGTAATACCGGCAATATTTAATTCAACGGGAAGCCTGCTTTGCAAAGTCTCCCATAGCCTTTCAATACGTCCCTTTGCTTGAGCTGTTTTGGCCCAGATAAGGTTAATACCTAGTTCACTCATGGCCCTGCCGAATTGAGTAGCTTTTACTCTCTTGCCACTTAATTCATCTTCTAGCGATAATTTATCAGTCTTGGGAGAACGAAAGATCGTATGACGGTCGGCATATACGGCCAGTGGCACACCGTTATTGGAGATTACAGTCTTCATAATTCGGAAATAGCCTTCAAGGCACTCGTTAGGAGCGAAAAACAAAGCCAATATTTCTCCTGTTGCATCATCAACGGCCCCATGAAGCGAGCATTCTTCATTGTTAAAAAACCAGGCGTGAGGGCTAGCATCAACTATTACCAGCATCCCTCTTCGAGGCTTTCTTTTCCTGCGTTTATGGAGCTTTATCTTAGTATGTTTCTTCGGGCTTGTAATTCCGTTTGAAACAAGTATTCGATAGATTGAGGGTTTACTAAGACTAATAGACTCATATTCTTCAAGTAACTCTTGAAAATGCGAGAAATTGGCTCTCGAATACTTTTCTAAGTTCTTCTTCTCAACTACTAAATTCTTAATTTCATCAGAGAGAGCATGTGGAGGTTTTCGGCCCCTATTCTTATGGATTACGAACGCCTCGCCATATTCTTTAACCCCCTTCTTAAGGCGTTTTACCTGGCGTTCGCTTAGGCCTAAAGTCTCAGCAGCCTCACTGATAGTCATTTTCCCGTCAAGTAAGCAACGGGCAATGTAAAGCTTGTTTCGTTCGTTCTGTGTCATTGTTAATATCATCCTTCCATTCTAACCAAGGTGACATTTTCTCAGAAATATTTCAGGGTGACATTTTCACAGAACAAACACATAATTGAAAAATTTCACTTGACATTGAAGGCAAATTGTTCTATTTTATAAGCAGATAGTTAGGCAAACCTAACAACTCTGAATATTAGTAGAGTATAACATACCGAAGATTATAGCACTTATTTTTTCGGGAAAAAGTTAGGACGACCTAACAAAAACCTGCGCACCAAAGCATGAAAAGCAGCGTAACAAAAGCGCGAGAACTAAGGGGTGATAGGGTAATGGAAAAAATCATCGTCCTGCTGATTTGTGGGTTGGCCATCTGGGGTTTGATCCGTCATTTCCGCAGGAGTGTCGAGAAGAAAGATGATTGTGCAACGTGCAGCGGGTGCGGCGGAAGTTATTCCTGCAGTGCAAATAACGATAAAAAAGTGAAGCAGGTTCAGGTATGAATTATGAATAAAAGAGAAGAAGCGGGAATGGTAGAAATCACTGCGGAAGGAGAAGATGAGAAGCGATGAAGAAAAAACTGACGGTGGCTTTAGCCGGAAACCCTAATGCAGGCAAAACAACCATCTTCAACAACCTGACGGGCACCAGGCAACACGTGGGCAATTATCCAGGGGTAACGGTGGAAAAGAAGGAAGGGAAGGCGTACCACGGTGAGGTGGAGATTAATGTCATCGATTTACCCGGCACCTACAGTCTTACCTCGTATTCTCCCGAGGAGGTAATAGCCCGTAAAGTCCTGCTGGAAGAAGAAATTGATGTTGTAATCCATGTGGTGGACGCCTCCAATGCCGAGAGGAACCTGAATCTCACCGCCCAGTTGAAAGAACTGGGACTCCCCCTCGTTATTGCCCTGAACATGATGGATATGGCCAATGCCCAGGGAATCAGCTACGACTGCCAGCTCCTGGCCCAGTTGCTGGGAGTCCCGGTAATCCCGGTGATTGGCACGAAGAACCAGGGAACCAGGGAACTATTGGAGGCTGCAGTTTCGACAGCAGAGGGCAGGAGCGGCTTAACGGAAAAGCCCATGCGATATCCAGGTACCATTGAAGAACAGATCAGTTTGATCCAGTCCGTCCTTCCCCCCGACCTGGGGATGGCCCAGGCCAAAGGAGAGAGAAAAGAATTCTTGCGCCGCTGGCTTGCCATCAAACTCCTGGAGCATGACCGGGACGCCCTGCATAGTGTCAAGACAATGGCCGGTTACGAAGATGTCATGAGACAGGTGGAGAAAAGCCGCCAGGTTTTACTGCAGTACG
>NZ_JABUEX010000131.1:0-3349 GCF_013314835.1 Syntrophothermus sp. | reverse complement strand
CTTAACACCTACACCTTCTTTGAAGGCTTTACGGATGACAGTCTCGACCATCTTCTTGAACGGAAAATTGACCGCCATGCGGTTGAATTTCCGGTCGGTGTCAAAACGGTCTTTGCCGAAGTCCAGGCTCTCTAAAGCGATGGGTTTGCCTAAAGTTTTAGCTATGTCCACCACTACTTTGGCAAGCACACCAATCAAGTACGTGCGCCGGAAACCACGAGTGTAAGCCAGCTCGGTCACCTTGATGTAGAGAAACCCGTTCGGGTGTACCGTTACCTGAAACTCTCCGTCAAATTTGTGCAGGGCCTTCGGGTACGGTACCTCGAAACCTTTGGGCCAGGGCTCGGGCTGTCCGGTGTAACCGACGTTGGCCAGCGCTGCTCCGTCTGGGTTGGTGTCTACACCCAGGTAACCCCGGTCGGGGTTGGTCACTAAAACGGGGGCTGTAACGGCAAAGGTTATGTGCACCCTATACCGGCTGTCTTTACATTTTATCAGCTCTACAGTGTAAGGCGCGCCTGATAAGAGCAACTCCATCACTTTTTGCCGGTGCTTCTCAGGCAGCCAGAGCTTGCCCGTTACCCTGGGTGCCCTGGTCATCAGCGGTCTGCCTGCTTTGTCCACTTCTTTCTGCTCGGATAAATGAGATATGTTTACAGCAAGGTAAAATTCTCCGTTTCGCCAGCTCAGTTTAATGTTGGGGTTGCCGCCTTTGGTCTTGTCTCCTCTGGCATAGAGACGGTTCTGCCGGGCGTTCTGCCACTGTTCTCTTGTGGCTCTACCTTTACAGACCTGTTTCCACAAGGAGCGACCGCCGAATACTACTTTAGGTATGGTGTTGCTATCCTGATAGCTTTTTAGTTTCTCCAGTTTATCGGACAGTTTTTTTACCCTGGCTCTACGGCCGTGCATGACAAGTTTGGCTTTTTTAATTCTAATTGGGTCATTCATTTTGATAACTTTCTTCAAGTCTTTTTCCGCCCAATCGAGCTTTTTCTTGGCACGGGTCAGTTTTGTCTGTGTTTCTTTTATTTCCAGGCTTAAAAACCCTTTTTGTGAAATGATGATTTCTTTTGCTTTGAGTATAGCATCGTCGGTAAAACGGGAGTTCAGACCGAACATTTTTTGTCCCTGCTTTTTGAGTTCTTCCCGCGTATGCCCTTCCTGCACGCGATTGAAGGCCCACCGCATGCAGGCTCCAAAAAGCCGCATCTCGGTGTCAAGTGGAGTTTCTTCTCCTCGGCTCCATCTTTCGGCGCGGAAAGCTGGGTAAACTTCTGGGAAGAACTCGCCGCAGACGGTGTATTTCATGCCGTTTTTGAGATTGTTAAGTTGCTTTTTTCTTTTCTGCATCCCACATCACTTCCATTATCAGTTCACAAATACCTTACCGAACCTTCTTTTCATTGCTTCTCTAAGTTTTACTTTGTTGTATTATGTTTGTTAAGTTTTATTAAGGTTAGTTACCAACAAGGTAGCTGTTACGTGCCTCCTTTGAATGGCCTGCTTTCGAATTAAGAGCGGGCTCAGGAGTCAGTCTTCGTTCCTGTTTTCTCCTTGTTGGTCCCTCGCAGCATCCGGGAGGTCCCTGTGAAGCAACCTCCTTCCTCAATAACCAGAGCCTGGCAAGTGATGTCTCCTTGTACTTCGCCCGAGGCCAATATTTCCGCCCGCCCCCTGGCGTTGATAGAACCCTCCACCCTTCCGGCAATCAGTACGTTATCGGCTTGAATATTTCCTTTGATGGTGCCCTTATCCCCGATTATGAGGTCGCCCCTCAGATCTACATCGCCTTCGATGATTCCGTCCGCGCGGATAGACCCTTCGCCGTGGAGATTGCCTTCTATCGTTAGGCGATGAGAAATAATCGTGTCAATGTCACCGAATTCGCGCTGCTTTTTTCTCTTTAACACCATGATTCATCTCTCCGTTTTTGCGAGATAGGACTCGGGGTCTACAAAACCGTTTTTGCCCTGGATAGCGAAATGGAGGTGAGGTCCGCTACTTCTTCCCGAGCACCCGACCCGGGCAATCACCTGCCCCTTCTCCACTTTCTCTCCCACCTGGACCAGTATTACTTGGTTGTGCCCATACCAGGTTACATAGCCGTTGCCGTGATCCACTTTTATGAGTCGTCCGTAAACCCGGTCAAAGCCGGCGCAGACTACCGTGCCGGACGCTGCGGCCCGGACAGGTGTGCCGCTATTGGCTGCGATGTCTAAACCGCTGTGCTGTTCAGTGCGTCTGCTGAATGGTGATTTCCTGATTCCGTAGGTAGATGTAATTTGGCCAATAACCGGCCAGGAGTTGGGACGAGCCAGGTAGTATTCCCGGTTGGCCAGGACCTGGTCTCGGAGTTCTGTTAGCTCGGTTTTAGTAGTATTAAACGAGGACAGCATCCGTTCTATTTCCCGCCCCATAACTGAAGCCAAATTACCGGGATCTGACTTGCGATCTAGCATTATTCCGGACCGAGAAGGGGTTGCGCTTGAAGACGGGCGGGCTGTTCGAATTCCCATCAGGCGTTTTATCTCCGACTGCTCCCTCTCGATGTTCTCTTTTTCTTTCTCTAGTGAACGGAGTTGTTCCTGTAGCGTCATCAGTTGCTCTGTCTTGGCCTGGTTATCCTCCTTTATGGATTGTATATTTCGCATGTCGTTCCTAAACGTTACCAGGGTTATCCCCATCCAGAACAGGGAAATTATCACCGCCATCGATAGTATTGCCAAGGCCCAAGCGCCCTTAGGTGATAGCGAGAGGCGGCGAATCGGAGAGATGCTTCCTGATAGCAGTATTACAGTGATGCTGCGGTCGCGTACGGATCTTCTTCGGCGAGGCATCGCGTCATCCCCTGTTCTGAGCCATCCTCAGTACGGCCTGTTCTTCTTCACTCAATTGGTAAGAGGACGAGAAGGCTTGGACGGGTTTAGCCCATACCATTGAATACTCGCGTCCATGCAATCCCGTAATTACAGCTCCGTCTCCGCGCTCTGACAAGAGCGCTAGGGAAAAGGACAGGTCTCCCCCGACCTCGGGGAATGCCTTATACCGTATCACCCGCAGGGTACTCAGCATCGCGGGGAGACGCCCTTCGATACTTTCCACCCTTTCCTCCAAGCGATGAATTTGGCGCCGGTTTTCGTGCTCAAGCCGCCTGATTTCCTCTAGAACATCCTCTATTCCTGGCCCACAGTAGTCCTTGAATAGGCTTTCAAAGACCCTTACCCGGCGGCGGTAGGCTCTGACCTGCCAAAGGGTAATAATGTTTACCAGTATCAGTAACGCGAACAGCGCCGCGGCGATAGAAAGGCTTTGGCTGTTTAGCCAGTGATAAGCATCGAGCATTGTC
>NZ_JABUEX010000130.1:0-3355 GCF_013314835.1 Syntrophothermus sp. | reverse complement strand
AGCATCCCGCCTGGGGAGTACGGCCGCAAGGTTGAAACTCAAAGGAATTGACGGGGGCCCGCACAAGCGGTGGAGCATGTGGTTTAATTCGATGCAACGCGAAGAACCTTACCAGGGCTTGACATGTGCCTGACGTGCGTGGAAACGCGCATTTCCTTTTAGGACGGGCACACAGGTGGTGCATGGCTGTCGTCAGCTCGTGTCGTGAGATGTTGGGTTAAGTCCCGCAACGAGCGCAACCCCTGCTCCTAGTTGCTAGCGGGGAAGCCGAGCACTCTAGGGGGACTGCCGGGGACGACCCGGAGGAAGGTGGGGATGACGTCAAGTCATCATGCCCCTTATGTCCTGGGCTACACACGTGCTACAATGGCCTGTACAGAGGGAGGCGAACCCGCGAGGGGGAGCGGATCCCAAAAAGCAGGTCCCAGTTCGGATCGCAGGCTGCAACCCGCCTGCGTGAAGTCGGAATCGCTAGTAATCGCGGGTCAGCATACCGCGGTGAATACGTTCCCGGGCCTTGTACACACCGCCCGTCACACCACGAAAGCCTGCAACACCCGAAGCCGGTGGGCTAACCCGAAAGGGAGGCAGCCGTCGAAGGTGGGGCAGGTGATTGGGGTGAAGTCGTAACAAGGTAGCCGTATCGGAAGGTGCGGCTGGATCACCTCCTTTCTAAGGAGCTACGGTGTGTTCCCGCCTCGGCACCGCTCGAGGGGGAGATGCGCAAACTCCCAGGTCGATCCCACCTGCCATACTCACTGTTTAGCTTTGAAGGAGCAAATCCTTCAGTCTGGAAACAAGGTGTAAGGTGGGCGTATAGCTCAGGTGGTTAGAGCGCACGCCTGATAAGCGTGAGGTCGGTGGTTCGAGCCCACCTATGCCCACCAGTTTTTGTGGGTAGTGTGGGGATGTAGCTCAGCCGGGAGAGCGCCTGCTTTGCACGCAGGAGGCCAGCGGTTCGATTCCGCTCATCTCCACCAGAACAGGCTATCCGGTCTGCTGCGGTGGCCTTCGACAGAGAGGGCGTGCGGGTAGACCTGAGAGCGATATAACGTGACAGAAGCGCAGCGCCGAATATGGCGCGCCGGCTTCCGCGGCGGGCTTCCGTGGCGGGGCCGGGGATGCACCTTGAAAACTGCACAGTTTGGGTGTTTCGTCGGGCTTATGATGAGGTCAAGCTAGGAAGGGCGCATGGTGGATGCCTTGGCGCCGGGAGCCGATGAAGGGCGTGGCAAGCGGCGATACGCCTCGGGTAGCCGCAAGCAGGCGTTGATCCGGGGATGCCCGAATGGGGAAACCCGCCAGGGGTAATGCCCTGGCATCCCTGTCTGAATCGATAGGGCAGGGAGGGGAACCGCGGGAACTGAAACATCTTAGTACCGCGAGGAGAAGAAAGAAGTATCGATTCCCCAAGTAGCGGCGAGCGAAAGGGGAGGAGCCCAAACCCGCAGCATGTAAGCCTGCAGGCGTTGTGTTGCGGGGGTTGCAGGAGCCACCGTCGGATATCTGCAGGTATTCGGATGGCAGGCGTATCTCTAGCCGAAGAGGTCTGGAACGTCCCACCGTAGATGGTGATAGTCCAGTAGGCGAAAGGGAGAGGCCGCCATGGGTGGCCACCTGAGTACCACGGGGCACGAGGAACCCCGTGGGAAGCTGGGAGGACCACCTTCCAAGGCTAAATACTACCCGGCGACCGATAGTGAACTAGTACCGTGAGGGAAAGGTGAAAAGAACCCCGGGAGGGGAGTGAAATAGAACCTGAAACCATGTGCCTACAAACAGTGGGAGGACGTTCGGGCCTGCTTAGCGGGCAACGAGTCTGACCGCGTACTTTTTGTAGAACGGACCGGCGAGTTACAGTGTGTGGCGAGGTTAAGCGGATGACGCGGAGCCGTAGCGAAAGCGAGTCTTAAATGGGCGCGATAGTCGCACGCTGTAGACCCGAAACCGGGTGATCTATCCATGGCCAGGGTGAAGCGGGGTTAAACCCCCGTGGAGGCCCGAACCACGTTGTCGTTGAAAAGGCATGGGATGAGCTGTGGATAGGGGTGAAATGCCAATCGAACCCGGAGATAGCTGGTTCTCCCCGAAATAGCTTTAGGGCTAGCCTCGGGAGATGACTTATGGAGGTAGAGCACTGATCGGGCTAGGGGGCCTGAAAGCTTACCGAACCCTTTCAAACTCCGAATGCCATAAGTTTATCCCGGGAGTCAGACTGTGGGCTCTAAGGTTCATAGTCGAGAGGGGAAAAGCCCAGACCCAAGGCTAAGGTCCCACAGTATGGGCTAAGTGGGAAAGGATGTGGGGTCGCTAAGACAGCCAGGATGTTGGCTTAGAAGCAGCCATTCATTTAAAGAGTGCGTAATAGCTCACTGGTCAAGTGGTCCTGCGCCGAAAATGTATCGGGGCTGAAGCCCATCACCGAAGCCTGGGAAGTAGCGGTATAGCTACTTGGTAGGGGAGCGTTCCCTGGCGAGCGAAGTAGGACCGTAAGGACCTATGGACGGCAGGGAAGAGAGAATGCCGGTATGAGTAGCGACAAGGCAGGTGAGAATCCTGCCCGCCGAAAGCCTAAGGTTTCCTGAGGAAGGGTCGTCCTCTCAGGGTAAGTCGGGGCCTAAGCCGAGGCCAATAGGCGTAGGCGATGGACAATCGGTTGATATTCCGATACCACCCTGGAACCGACCATGGGGACTCCACGCGGACTCTGGTAGCTTCGGTTACCGGGGCGAGCGTGGGGGACTCAAGCGATGGGGTGACGCAGGAGGGTAGGCCATCAGGCGACTGGAAGTGCCTGTCCAAGGGTGTAGGAGGTAGTCCAGGCAAATCCGGGCTACGGTAACTCCGAGGCCTGATGGGGACGCGAAATTTAGTAGCGGAACTGGCTGAACCCAGGCTGCCAAGAAAAGCCTCTAGCGAGGGTCCGGGGTGCCCGTACCGCAAACCGACACAGGTAGGCGAGGAGAGAATCCTAAGGCGCGCGAGAGAACCCTCGTTAAGGAACTCGGCAAACTGACCTCGTAACTTCGGGAGAAGAGGTGCCCCGAGTAGCGTGGCATGAATTTGCTTTGTGCTGCGCGAGGGGGCCGCAGAGAAATGGCCCAAGCGACTGTTTATCAAAAACACAGGTCTCTGCTAAGTCGAAAGACGAAGTATAGGGGCTGACGCCTGCCCAGTGCCGGAAGGTTAAGGGGAGGGCTCAGGGGGGAACCCCGAAGGTCTGAACCAAAGCCCCGGTGAACGGCGGCCGTAACTATAACGGTCCTAAGGTAGCGAAATTCCTTGTCGGGTAAGTTCCGACCCGCACGAATGGCGTAACGACTTGGGCGCTGTCTTGACGGGGGGCTCGGCGAAA
>NZ_JABUEX010000129.1:0-3357 GCF_013314835.1 Syntrophothermus sp. | reverse complement strand
CTTCCGGCTGAAACAGACTTTGAAAAGACGACGTGAGTCAAACCCTGAATAACTCGTATTATTTTTTTACCCCAGGTGGTCAACTTTTTCACGAGCACAGTGGTCAACTTTTTGATTGACAAGGACAACCCCAGGTGGTCAACTTTTTCACGAGCACAGTGGTCAACTTTTTGATTGACAAGGACAATGCTCCTAACAAAAAACTCCCTTTTCCGGATTTTCCTTTAGCTCATAGCGTGTTATAATAACCATGCGTTGACTGGGACGCCTCTTGTACTGCTTCTGTTCAGCAGTATAACCACAAGGGGCGTCTTTTCCTTTCTCGATGATATGGCCATTATACCCAGCAATCCCCGGTCAGGCAATACCGTCAGCATACCCCCACAGCCCAGGCCTGTGGGTAGACTCAAGATAAGAAAAAACGCCTAGAGATAGGCGTTTTTTCTTCTGGCCAATAATCTTGTACACGTTTTGGAATAAAGCGCCAGTTCACCAAAATAAACCGCAAGAACCGTCCCGGTGGTTTACAACATCCTGCGGATGACGCTTATCACGCGGTCCTGCTCCTCTTCACTAAGGCTCGAACCGGAAGGCAGGCACAAGCCAGAAGCGAAGAGGCGATCCGACACGCTGTAGTTTTCTCCCTGGGTATAATACTCACAGCCCGCAAACAGCGGCTGCAGGTGCATGGGTTTCCACACCGGCCGGGCTTCAATATTCTCGGATTCGAGGGCCCGGATCACGTCCATCGGTGTTATCCCAAGTTTCTCCGTGTCTATGGTCATAACTGTAAGCCACCGGTTGGACCTGCCGTAAGGGGCTTCCGGCATAAATCCCACCCCTTCGATATCTCGAAAAGCTTCTTCATATCGCCTGAAAATATCTCTTCTTGCTTTTACCCTGTCTTCTATAACCTTTAGCTGTCCCCTCCCTATCCCGGCCAGGACATTGCTCATGCGGTAATTGTAGCCCATTTCTCTGTGCTGGTACCACGGCGCCTTATCCCTCGCTTGGGTGGCCCAGAACCGTGCCTTCTCGATAGCTTCGACATCGTCTGAAACCAGCATTCCCCCGCCTGAGGTAGTTATAATCTTATTGCCGTTGAAGGAATAGACCCCAAATCTTCCCAAAGTGCCCGACATCTTTTCCTTGTACGTCGCACCCAGCGATTCCGCCGCATCCTCCACTACCGGCACCCCGTACTCGTTGCACAAGCCCAGGATCGGGTCCATGTCCGCGCTCTGCCCGTACAAATTGACGACTATTACCGCTTTGGGCAGCTTTCCCTTCTTCTCGGCAGCAGCAAAAGCCTTCTTCAAAGCCGCCGGAGACATGTTCCAGCTAGCCGGTTCCGAGTCGATAAAA
This sequence comes from Syntrophothermus sp., assembly GCF_013314835.1. Taxonomy (NCBI): domain Bacteria; kingdom Bacillati; phylum Bacillota; class Clostridia; order Eubacteriales; family Syntrophomonadaceae; genus Syntrophothermus; species Syntrophothermus sp. Next base: position 1,992 of record NZ_JABUEX010000129.1, on the reverse strand, counting down.
ACCGGCACTGCTCCCAAATACAGCGCCGGGTTCACGCTGGCAACAAAGGTAAGGGTGGAACAGAAAACCACATCTCCTGGCCCTACCCCCAGCAGCCGCAAGGCCAGGTGTATGGCCGCCGTACCCGAACTTACAGCCACCGCCCCTTTCGCTCCGACATACTCCGCCAACTCCGCCTCAAAAGCATCCACATGAGGACCTAAAGGCGCGATCCAGTTGGTCGCAAATGCCTCTTTTATGCACTCCATTTCCTCCCCGCTCATGTGCGGCGGAGAAAGGTAGATGCGTTGACCGGCCAATTCATCACTTCCTGTTCAAATTGCTTGAATCCGCGACTTCTTCGGCCTGTGTGCGGCCGCCAGGTAAACGCCCGGTTCCACATCTGCCCGACGAGTTCGGCAGATCCTAATTCCGTCAAGACCCCTTATCCGGGTCCAGCTTCTTTATAACCCGGGCGGGGACACCAACTGCCAATGAATTTGCGGGGATGTCGTCCACCACAACTGCCCCGGCTCCGATGACACACCATTCACCAACAGTTTTCCGGTTGATCACACACGCGTTCAAGCCGAAATAGGTTCCGGTGCCAACTTTAACCTCACCCGCCAGGTTAGTTGCCGGCATCATGCTTACACAGTCGCCCAAAACCGTGTCATGGCCAACGAAGCACCCCAGGTTTACAATACTGGCTCTCCCCAGCTTGACATTCGTCGTTATAATCGTCCCCGCGCAAATGATAGAGCCGGAGCCGATATCGTTAAAGTCCGACATTATAACTGAAGGATGCACCAAGGAAGCCATCTCAATTCCTCGGGCCTGCACTTCCTGCATTAGCCTGTACCTTATCTTGGCATCAGCTATGGCCAAAGCAACCCATGGAACCGGGTTTAACTCGAAAATATAAGATGTAGGGCCGAGTATAGGAATGCCCTCCACCGTTATCCCCGGGCCCTTATCATCGACGAACCCGAGAAGTTCCCATTCAGAGTTTTGCCTGTTGATGTCCTGAACCAGCCAGGCCACTTCCCGGCCAAAACCTCCAGCGCCGACAATGACCAATGGTTTCCGAACTTTCATACCCATAGCTTTCCCTCACGCTTCCCTACTGCCTGATTGACCCTAAGCATCAATATCCTTCCCCGCAGCGGCTTCCCGCTCTGCCTGAAGGGCACCGTAGCCCGTGAACTCCGGCATGGTCGCCTCTCCCGCGGCGCTTATGCCCTCGCGTTTAAAAACCTTTATTAAGGTAAGTGCCAAAATCTTTATATCCAGCCACAGAGACCAGTTATCAACATACCACACATCTAGCGTAAATTTCTCTTCCCAAGTGATGGCGTTCCGGCCGTTCACCTGCGCCCACCCCGTGATTCCCGGTTTAACCTCGTGCCGCCGGGCCTGCTCCGGGGTATACCTGTCCAGGTACTGCGGCAGGAGAGGCCGCGGCCCCACCAGGCTCATGTCCCCCTTCAACACGTTAAAGAGTTCCGGCAGTTCGTCCAGGCTGGTCGAGCGCAAAAACCTGCCCAGCCGGGTCAGCCGCTGTTCGTCCGGTAGCAGATTGCCTTCAGCGTCCCTTTCTTTGGTCATGGTGCGGAACTTGATTAAGCGAAAAATCCTTCCGTGCTTACCCGGCCTCTCCTGTGTAAATAAGACCGGTTTTCCCATGGTTATGAATATGAGAAATGATACCACAAAAATGGCAGGCGTCAAGACGATAAGTCCCAAGCCCGATATCAAAACATCTATAACTCTCTTTGCGGCTTTACTCATTGGCGTCATTCCTTTATTAGCCTTCTCAACGGATTCCATCTCACGAAATGCTTTTCTTCGACAGCATGTTAGTTCTCGAAGTTGAGCCCCCTGTCTCACGAAATCACTCATAGTTTCTGGGCACAGCATCGATTGAGGAACACACAGATGTAATATTATGAAAAACAGGCATGCATTGAACTGCAAGAATTACCTAGTAATGGTTATCTTCTCCTCATTAGG
>NZ_JABUEX010000035.1:0-29526 GCF_013314835.1 Syntrophothermus sp. | reverse complement strand
ATGTCTTGAAATAACGTAGCATTTTTGCTACATTTATATTTTTGACGCTGTGACGAATTATCCTGCCAAAAATAAAAAAATAATCAAAAAATATGCGGTTTTATGCCTATAAGGAGAATCATGGAAGTTTTAGATAACAAATTTTTTAAAGTCGGGAATGTTATGCTGAGAATCCGAGCAGACTAAGCACAGTCAGGTCGTTAGGAGGTGGAGCTATGGCCAAAAATGAACGACCGGTGTCCTGGCTGTGGAAAGTGATGCTGGTAGCTGGGCTCGGAACGGTGGCGGTTTGGGCCATTAAGAGGCATCGCGTGTCCCTCAGGGAGGGAGGGAGAAACGTGGCTGCCTGGGCTTCGGACAAGACTGAAAAGGCTACCGGGATGCTCCGAGAAAAATGGCAGGCGGTCAAGAGCACTGCTCAAAAAGAGTTTGCTGCTCATCCTACAGTCCAATCAGCATCTGACCTTATAAACAAGGCGGGTCAGGCCATCACTAGAAGCGACGAAATGGTAACGGAGTATGCCCGGGAACTGAAACCGGGGTTGCGCATCACTCCCATGACCTACCGGCGCATCAAGCGGAAGCCCCTGCAGAGAAAGGATTGAGATGGTTAGACGCAGACTTAGACAGAAAAAAAGCGTTAACCGGTCACGGCGATAGGCGAAACAACGCACGAGCGCCGGACGGTTAACATTTTTGGGCAGACAAGGCTTGAAGGCAACTCACATTTCTAAGGCCACGTTCATTTCTAAGGGCCCTTCGTTGCCCGCAAAATTGATGACCAGGGTTTCTACCTGGCTGATAAGGGCGAGCAGGTTCTTGCCGGTAATCAAGGTGGGGGGCGTGACATTGAATTTTACGCCCAGCCCTTCCAGCTTGGCCGCGGAGTTACCTGCTATCATATTGGCCAGTTCGCATAGGGCGCTTTTTGATATGAGGTCCAGTTTTTCCACCGGGACTCCCGCCATCATGGCTGAGGCAATGTTATGGGCGGTGGCTTCCGGCATAGAGAACACGATATTTCCCTTAACCTCTCCTGTGAGCCCGATGATGATGTTGACCTCATTTTCAGTTTGAAGGTATGTCTTCTTGCCTAATCCAGTACGGACAATGCTTGTCATTCCCAGCATAGCTACGACATCGAGGAGTCCCTGAATGAAGGGGTTGATATACCTCACATCCATCCTACCTTTTCCCCTCCTCTACCGCTACGTTTATCTTGATGGGCCCTGCTTCAGTCTGCATCAAAACGGAGTAGGAGCTGAGTCTGACGTTGAACATGCTAAAGCGGTCTCCCACGAACACGCTGGGAGGGGTCAACCGGATGTTCAGGCCTGGGTAAGCGTCGTTAACGGCGGTGACGGCGTTGCCGCACACCACATTGCCTATCTCTGCAGCGGACAGGAGGACTTCTTCTTCGGTTGGAGAGGCGTATTCCTCGCCCGTCAGGATACTGGCTAATCTCAACGCTGCTGTGGGCGGCATGTCCAGGAAAAAGCGGCCGCGCCAGCCGCCAGTAAAGCCGACGATCACCGCAAACCCTTGTGACCCAAACTCTTCTCCTTCGTCAACTGGTTCTCCTTTTGTTACGACAATTCCCAACATATCCTTGAAAACACTGGCCACGGCTTTGATAAAGGGCACGATGTAGGTTGTGGAGCTCACCTCATCACCTCAACCTTCCGCTAAAACTTTCAGAATCTTGCCGATAATTTCGTCGGGTTTAAAAGGCTTGGTACAGAAATCAGTAATACCCAGGCTCTGGGCTTCAGCCACGATATCTTTATCGCCCATGGCGCTCAGCATTATTATTTTTTGGGAAGGGTTGAGTTTCTTGATGGCGGCTGCGGCTTCTAGCCCGTCCATTATGGGCATGGTAACGTCCATGGTGATGACATCCGGCTTGGCCTGGGCGTAGGCGGCCACGGCATCGCGCCCGTTGCCAGCCTCGGCAACAATAATGAACCCTTCGGGCTCGAGCGCTTTTTTGAGCATCTTCCTGGTTACCGGCGAATCGTCCACTGCCATTACCTTAATCGGACTCCCGTCCGGTTTTATCCCTCTCGTAAGAACCACCTTCCTTCCTACCTTCGAGCCACAGATGAACACAGATGTTCCACAGATTTACACCGATATTATTGAGACGCAGACCTTTATGACTCTCATCTGAGTCACCACTAGAGAATGAAAATGCGACTGTGGAGGAGTGTTAGCCGGGCGAAGCGACGTATGACGAGCTCCGGCACTCAACTAAACGACAATTTGGTTAAACAAAGGTTACTGAGACTTCCGTTGAGTGCCGGACAACACACGGCGAAACTGAGGGCTGCGAAGCGGAGCGAGAAACAGGAGGTTTCGGCTAGCCGTGGACTGAGTTCCGGCACTCAGGATGAGTCTAGCTCGGGAGCCCTTTATGCAAGCAGCGATTTTCCCGAGCATTGCATTCCCTGAGTGCCGGACGAATCCCGAGCGGTCCGCTTCGCACCGAAGAGAGCCGATGTGTTGCAGGCGAGGAGTCTTGGAGCGAGCTGGCTAACACTCCTCCCGCCAATCGATTTTCGGGGCAGATTTACGCAGACAATTAATAAAAACAATGATTTACCGATCCTTGATCTTGCTGGAAAGGCTTCCTCGGTCGTCCAGTATTCGCCTTGATATAGTGCTAATAACGAGCAGACCATACAAGGCTAAAACTCTGTGGTCGACCCTTTTCGCGGTGAAATCACATACGACTATGGTTTTTAGAAAATCTGCGTTAATCTGCGTCTAACAAATCTGTGTACATCGGTAGTCATCTGTGTATATCTGTGGCTTTTTAAACCACTCCTGCGGCTTTGACGATTTCCTCGGGTATGTCCCATATGGGGACCACGATTTCGGCTCCGCCACGCTTGATGGCTTCTCCAGGCATTCCGAACACGATGGCACTCTCTTCCGATTCGGCGATAGTCAGGCCTCCGCCCTGCCTGATTTTGACCATAGCGTCAGCCCCGTCGTCACCCATACCGGTCATGAGCACTCCTATGGTCCTCGGCCCGAAAACCTTCAACACTGCCTCCATCATGACTCCCACTGAAGGCATAAAATGGTGAGGTGGCTGGGATGGCAGCCGGATGACCGCTTCTCCCAGCGAATTTTTCACCAGGCTGAGATGCCGTCCTCCTCGTCCCACATAAACCACACCTGGCCGTACCTTCATGCCAGCCTCGGCTTCCACCACCTCCAACTGGCAGTGTTCGTTCAGCCTTTTGACGTAAGCCGAAGTGAAGTTAGGCGGCATGTGCTGGACCAGGAACACAGCCGCGTTGAGGTTGGCCGGTAATGAGGGCAAGACCTCATAAATCATCTTGGGGCCCCCGGTCGATATACCCATGGCCACTGCCTTCATGTCCCCGCTTGCAGTATCTCCCGTTTTCTTGACAACCTGCCTGCCACGGGAGCGACGGGCCCTTGACAGGCGGGCGGTGATCTTTCTCTTTTTCAATCCGGCGGCTGCTTTAATCTTGGTAACTAGCTCATCGGCCACTGTTTCGAGGTTGGATGACACAGTACCGCCCGGCTTAGCCACGAAATCAAACGCACCCAGTTCCAAGGCTTCAAACGTGGTCACTGCTCCTTCTTGGGTGAGGGAAGAAACCATTATGACAGGGCAGATGTCTTCATTCACTATATACTGAAGGGCAGTGATGCCGTCCTGTTTGGGCATGTTTACGTCCATAGTGACAACATCCGGGCGGTACTCCCGGGCTTTGGCTACGGCATCCTCTCCGTCCCGGGCTGCAGCCACGACTTCAACCTCCGGATCCCGTTCCAGGATTTGCCGGAGAGTTTTGCGCATAAGGGCCGAATCGTCGACAATCAGTACACGTACCACGTTACTCGTTTCCACCCTGCTTCTTGAGTTTCACTGGGGTCGTCTTTTTGGCCGGCTGGGACTGGCTGAGGTCGGCCAGCTTCTGCCACTCTTTCTCTACCAGGATGTTTTCCAGGTTCAAAAGCATAATCATCCTGTTCTCCAGGTTGGCCAAGCCTTCCATAAAGCGGGCTGCCTGGTTCCCTTGAATGATGTCGGGAGCCTCTTCCAGGTTCTTCTTAGGAACCCGCAAAACCTCAAGGACCTCGTCCACGATGATTCCTATCTTTTTGTTGTTTATATCGCTGACTATGATGCGGGTGAACTCGTTGTACTCTTTTTCCTCCATCTCAAACCGCTTGCGCAGGTCGATGAGCGGGATGACATCTCCTCTCAGGTTTACGACCCCTTCGACGAATTTGGGTGCCCGCGGCACTTTAGTGATCTTAGACAGACGGTTGATCTCCTGTACCTGGGTGATGCGTACCCCGTACTGCTCGCCTGCCAGCTTGAACACTACCATCTGTTCTTCGTCCATCCCGTCTAGAAAAGCCGGGGCTTCTTCGATGGATTCTGCATCGGCCGTTTCTACGGTGGATATCCCGCGGATTTCCTCCCTGGTCAGGATGTCGAAAGGATCAATGAGCATGATGATGCGCTTCCCGTCATCTAGCCTGACTATGCCCTTCAACTGATCCCGCCCCTCGGTGGTCAAGGCTTGAGGCGGCGGGTAGATAGTGTCTTTGGGGACGCGGGTAACTTCGTAGACCTTGTCCACGACTAATCCGACCTGCATGTTGTCCACATCGACGACTACCACCCTGGTGGTGTCGCCAACTTCATCACTGCTGGTTTCGAGCTTGACCCGCATGTCGACGATAGGCAACAGGCGGTCGCGCAAGGAGATCACTCCTTTGATGTAGGCCGGAACGTTAGGGACCTTCACGATCTCCGGGTAGCGGATGATCTCCCGAACCTGTTCTATTTCAAGGGCAAACTCTTCTTTTCCTAGCCCAAAAGTAACTAACTGGACTTCTTCCAGCTTCTTGTCCTGCTCCTGCTTGAAACCGGCTTCGCTCCTGGTTAACCGGGCGGCAGCGGTATCCTGTCCCTCGCCGCTTTCCAGTTGACAGAAGCGCACGGCATCCAGGATCATGACCAGTTTTTTTCCATCGTTAATCTTGACCATTCCAGAGATAGCACTGGTCTCGATACCCGATACCATGGCGGGGGCCGGCTCTATTTGGTTACTCTCAACCCGGAGGACCTCGGATACTCCGTCAACGCTCAACCCGATTTTCCTGCCTTTCACATCTACTACTATTACCCGGCTGGCGGCGTCGCGTTCGCGAGGAGGCAGGTTGAACTTAACCCGGGTGTCGATAACCGGAAGGATATTGCCCCGCAGGTTAGTTACCCCTTCTACATAGGGCGGGGCCTGCGGAATAACCGTTATGTTAGGCGTGCGGATGATCTCCTGCACGTTCATAATATTGATTCCGAAGCTTTCCCGCTCGAGATCGAAGGTGACCAACTGCATCTCATCCTGAACTAAGGCGTTTGCCTGTTGGTCAGTCACTTATTATCCCCCCTTTGGCTTTAATGTTTTCACAATAAACGTTCATTGACCTGCCTGTAGTTCATCAGCGATAGACGCTATTTCCTCAATGGAGTTGGCAAGCTCTGCTACCGCTCGGGCCTGTTCGTCAGCGGTGCGAGAAGCGGCTTGTATTTCAGCAAACCCTGCGGTTGTCATCTCGGTCAAAGCCTCAACCAGTTTTTCGGCTTTCTCAACCGCGTTGCGGATATCAGTGACGGCTTTAGCTACCTGGGCGCGCTGGTGCGTAATCTGGGCCAGTGATTCTTCGACCGCGTCATTTTTCTTGGCAGCTACCCCTATAGCTTCGTCTGCTTGCCGGGATACGCTTTCGGACTGACCCAGGTCAGCGACAACTTTGCTCATCTGCTTCTGCAGGTCTCTTACTAGGTCCTTGATCTTATCGGCATTTTCCGCCGACTCGGTAGCGAGGTTACGGATATCACCGGCAACTACAGAAAATCCACGACCGTGCTCTCCTGCAGTTGCGGCCTCTACGAACCCGTTGACAGCCAGCATGTTGGTCTGGATAGAAACGTTTTCGATGGTATCCACAATCTTTTCAATACGCCGGATTTTTTCCTCGAGGGTCTCAATGGAGCTGTTGGTTCCCTGATACGAGTCAATACATTCGCGCAGATTCCTCCACACAGCACGAGCTGCCTGACGGCTGTCGGTCAATATCTGCTGCAATTCCCCTAAGGTTTGACTGGCCTGGGTTATGCACTCGTTCATTTTGGCTAGGAGTTCCTGGCTGGTGCGGACCAAGGTTACAACCTTCTGGACATCCTTTTCGGATAGGCTGGCGGCGTTTGTCATCTGGCTAAGAGAGCTCACGATCTCACTGGCGGAGCTGCTTATTTCTTCTATATTAGCGGAGAGCTGTTCCGAAGTGGCAGCCACTTCCTCGGCTGATTTGTTTACGTTCGTAGATGTCTTAAGTTCATCCGCCATCTCCGCCAGTTCGTGGGTAGCCTGGTTGACCTCGGCCAGTGCCTTGCTCTGTTCGGTCACCGCTTTCGTGGACTCTTCACACCCTACCCTAATCTGGTCTGTATTGGCGGCGATGGATTCGCAGACAGAACGGACTTCCTGGGCCGTGCGGTCCATCTGGCCTGAAAAATCCAAAAACCTTGCCAGTATTTCCCCGTAGAGCTGAAACCGCTGTGCTACCCCCTGGAACCCCTGGTTATTATGCTCGGTGCGCTGTTGCATATCCTGGAAGCTTTCTACTACCTGGTTTATATCTTTAACTACCTGATCCACGCCACTACGAATTTCCTCCACTACTCCGCGGATATCCCGGGCTGCGCTTTCAGAAATCTCGGCCAGGTTGCGTACTTCATCTGCTACTACCGCAAATCCACGCCCGTGTTCTCCAGCGCGGGCTGCTTCAATAGCGGCGTTCAAGGCCAGGAGGTTGGTCTGGTCTGCGATCATGACCACAGTCTGCACGATGTCTCCGATCTGCCGGGACTGTTCTTCCAGCTCGGCAATGCGCTTGCCGGACTGGGCGTTTTTCTCTGCTGCTTCTACCAGGTGAGCTCGCATGTTTTCCATGGCGGCCACCGACTCGCGCATGGTGCCGAGACCTTCCTGGGTTATCTTATAGAGGATATCGAAAGTCTCTACGACCTGCTGCGCCGCATCACTTTCGTCCTGAGCAGTCTGTTTTACGGACTCAGACATCTCCGCTACTTGCTGCATGCGTACCGCCAAGTCAGTCATCATCCGGGCGAATTCCTGGGCTGATGCGGTTGCCTCCTCTACTCCTGCCAGCAGTTGTTCGGAAGCGGTGGCGATTCTCTCGGCCATAGCCTGCTGCTTGGCCAGGGTGCGGGCCCGGGCCTTTTCTTGAGCCATCCTGCGGGCCTGTTCCCGCTTCTTGGATATATCTTCTTCGTCGGTCTTCAGGGTCAATCCGGTTTTGGCACCGGGCGGTGTTTCCAATCTTCTAGCCATTCGACTCCCTCCTCAATTCTAAAAAATAACCACGCTTACCGAGAGCTTTTCTTTCTACTGGAATACCAGCGGCATACGAACAGGTCTCATATAACCGTCAGCGAAGTCCCGCGGCGGTTTTCACCCGGGTGTCCGCCGGAAAACGCCACGTCAGTGATCTGTACTTGGTTTTCCGTACCTGTTTCCGTGTCCCGGGCGGCAACCTCGAGGACTCCGTTACGGTCAATGGTGAAAGTTACCTCGATGCACGGCACCCCGGCTGGAGCCTGCTGGATGCCAGCCAGGTGAAACCTGCCCAGGGATACGGCTGCTGAAGCCTCGGACTGGAGTTCGTCCCGCTGCAGGATGTGAATTATCACCTCCTCCTGATCGTCTTGCACTGTGGTAAACAGGCGCGACCTGGTTACCGGATAGAGGGTATTAGCTGGAATAATGGGGACAAATTCCCCCATATCATCTTCGATGCCCAAGGTGTGGGAAGTTACATCGTAGAGTTCGATATGTTCGACCTGGCCAGCCAGGATTCCAGCTTCTATGGCGGCTCCGAGTGCTACGACTTCGTCGGGATTGATATCGCTTTTTATTTCTACCTGCCCGAACAATTCCCGTACCACCCGCTCGAATCCGGGCATTCGCGAGGCCCCGCCAGCCATGACTATTACATCCACCCAGTCGGGACCAACCTCCGCTTTCTGCAGGGTTTGCAGGATAAGAGAACTGATCTCGTTCCAGAGGTCACTTGCCAGGTGCTCAAATTCTTCCCGGCGGATGGTCTGGTTGAGGTGAACCGGGCCTTCAGTTCCCATGGTGATGTAAGGTATCAAAACCGAGCACTCGTTTACGGTTGACAGGTCAACCTTAGCCCGTTCCGCGTGTATTTGAACCTGTTGGCAGGCTACTTTGTCAGCAGCGAGATCTATCCCATGAGTTTGCTTAAAAGTTTCGAGAATGTGCTTTATCAGCCGGTTGTCGAAATCGATCCCCCCCAGGGTAGTGCATCCCCCGACCGCCACCACCTGGCAGGTGCCGCCGTCGTTTTCCATAAGGGTGATATCGAAGGTGCCTCCTCCTATATCGAGTACCAGTACGTGTTCCTTTTCTCCCGACTGCAGGCCGTAGGCCAGAGCCGCAGCCGTGGGCTCGTTCAAAAGTTTCAATATCTTCAATCCCGCTAGCCTTCCCGCCTGCAGGGTGGCCTGGCGCTGGTTGTCGTTGAAGTAGGCGGGTACGGTGACTACCGCTGCCTCAACGGGCTGGCCCAGGTATTTTTCGGCGTACTGCCTAAGCTTTCGTAACACCAGGGCTGAGATCTCGATAGGAGTGTACTCCCGCCCGGATATGTTTACCCGGTAGTCGGAACCCATGTGACGCTTGATGTAGCATACCGTCCGGTCGGCTTTCAACACCATCTGGGAACGAGCCAGCTCCCCTACTAGGACCTCCTGGTCTGTTTTGAAGTACACGGCCGAAGGTGTCAATCGGCTCCCACGCTCATTGACGATGATTTCCGGCTTGCCTTCCCGGTTGATGTAGGCTACCAGAGAGTTGGTGGTGCCTAGATCTATGCCCACAATCACTGTTCTAGCCTCCTTGCAAGAGCGAGTTAAGGTTATCACGCGCAGTAAGGTTGTCAGGGCAGACCTGAACTGCTTTTTCCAGCAAGCAGCGGGCCTGGGCTGTGTAACCGTGTTCATACAGGATGACGGCAGCGTTATTCAGGGACTGAGAGGCCAGGCTTTTAGCTTCCGGGGGTATCGCGGGGCCTTTTTCGCGAACCAGGTCGCTGGCCAGACGGTAAAGATAGTAGGCTTCAAACACGTTTCCGGCTTCATCTTCGCGCCGAGCCTGGTCGAAAACACTTTGGATGCGGTTCCAATCAACAATCCCCCCGGGTTGATTAACTGAGGATTGGACCGAGGACAGCAGCAGGTCCAGCCCCATTCCCAGTTTCTTTTTCCCTGCCATCTATTGTTCACCACTTCTAGAAAGGATGGTTTCCACTAGGTTTTCGTAATCCTGAGCTCCCCGCGATGCCGGGGAGTATTCGAATATGGTCTTGCCAAAACTCGGGGCTTCAGCTAACCGGATATCATTTCGTATGGGGGGGAGCAGCATTTCTTCCCCAAAATTGTTTTTTATTTCCGCCAGTACGCTCCGAGCCAGGTTGGTTCGAAGGTCGCACTTGACGGGGAGAACTCCCATCAGGCGTAACCCCGGGTTGAGCTCGGCATTGACCCGGTACAGGATACCCATCATCTGAGCCAGACCGTCCATCGAGAGAAATGAAGGTTCCGTAGGTATTACCAGCCAATCCGCAGCGACGAGGCCGTTTACTGCCACAAATCCCAGCGATGGGGGGAGGTCGATGAGTATGAACTGGTAGTCTTCCATGACATCCAAAAGCAGATCCTTTAAAAGGGACTCGCGTCCGGTCTGATTTGCCAGTTCCACTTCAACTGCCGAGAGATCCGGCTTAGAAGGGATGAGGTCGAAGAGTTTCTGGTTTCTGATAACTGTTTCGTTTATTTGCTCCTTACCCAACCCCCGGGGACTGGCCGCAAGGTGCAGTAGTTCGTACAGGGTCATGGTCAACCGGTGGGGCAGTATCCCAATGCTTACCGTAGCCTGGGCCTGAGAATCGGCATCCACCACCAGTACCTTTTTCCCTCTGCGGGCAAGGCCGTCGGCCAGGTTGACAGTAGTCGTGGTTTTTCCGCTGCCTCCTTTGCGGTTGGCAACAACGATAGTTACCGCCATGGTTTTCCTCCCTAGCTGCCGGTCAGGTGAAGTTGCAGGAGTTGAACGGGGTTCAGGATTAGAACCACACTACCGTCTCCCAGAATAGTAGCTCCGCTGTAAACCTTGAGACCGGCTAGTTCTTCGCTCAGAGATTTGATGACGAATTCTTGCTGGTTTTGGAAACGGTCGACGATCAATCCTACCCGAACCCGGTCTATGTCCAGAACTACAATCGGTACCCTTCCGTCTTCTGACTGGTCTATGCCGTTTCTATCGGAAGGTGATTCTATTCCCAGCACTTGGCCTAATCTGATTAGGGGGATAATCTGACCGCGAATATCCGCTACCAGCTTTTGTTTGTAACTCCTGATGAACGCTAATGGCAGTTTCACCGTCTCCACTATAGCGTCCAAGGCTATGATGAACCGTTGGCCTAATGCTTCGACCATCAACCCCTGGATTATCGACATGGAAAGCGGTATCTTCAGGGTAAAAGTAGTACCAGCGCTTGGCTGGCTGTCCACATATATAAACCCGCCCAGCCGCTCTATGTTGTTTTTTACCACGTCCATCCCCACGCCCCGTCCGGACAGTTCGGTAACCTCTTGGGCGGTGCTGAACCCCGGGGTAAAGATGAACTGGTAAAGGTCTTCAGGGCTCATGGTCTGCGCCTGGACAGGATGAACCAGTCCTTTTTCAACGGCTTTCTGCTTGATGCGTTCAGGGTCGAGGCCTCTACCGTCATCGGATATTTCGATAACGACATACCCTCCTTGATAGTAAGCACGAAGCGAAATAGTACCCTGGGGATGCTTGCCCAGAGCTTTTCGCTCTTCCGGAGGCTCTATCCCGTGGTCTACCGCGTTGCGCAGCATGTGGACCAGCGGGTCGTTGATAGCTTCGATTACGGTTTTGTCGAGTTCAGTGTCTTCTCCCGTGATCACCAGGTCCACCTGTTTTCCCGATTTACGAGAAATGTCGCGGATAGTACGGGGGTACCTTTGAAAAAGCGCGCGCAGCGGAATCATCCGGGCCGACATGATGGCGTCCTGCAGTTCGTCGGAGATCCTGGCTACTTCCATGGCTGCCGCTTTGACCTCTCGGGACAAGGCTGGCAGATTGTACTCCATGCTTACCTTCCGGGCTAGGTGCAGGATGTTGTTTTTGGAGATGAGGAGTTCACCTATCATGTTCATGAGCCGGTCCAGCTTCTCCTGGCTGACCCTAACCGACTGCCCGGCAATTTCCCCAACCGGTCTGGTTTCTTCTGCGGTTTCCCGCTGTTTTTCGCGGGCTACTGCTTGCTTAGAGAGGGCCATAGCCACTTCTGAGGGGGAGGCTAGACCCGATTCGACCAGGATCTCGCCCAGCTTTTTCTGCCGGCCCAGGGCCTTATCCCGGGCCTCCGGTGACAGCTTGTTCTCTTCGACCAGGATCTCGCCCAGTCGTTTGTCGGCGTACTCCAGCGGCACTTCCTCTATGATACGCTCTACCTCAGCCAACTTGGTCTCTAGCAGTTGGAGCAAGCGTTCAAATCCTGCCCGAAGCCTTTCAAGCATCGGACCTGTAAGCACGTCTCGTTCCGGTGTAACTGTCCGGACAAACTGAGCCTGGGTCGCCGCTTCTTCAGCCAGCTCATTAAATCCGAGGTAGCGAGCGCTCGAATGGAGGTTTTTTAGGGCCCGCGAGTACTGCCTGAAACGGTTAGTTCTTACAGGGTATCCTTCGCGGGCGGTATCCAGCAGGCCTTTTATGGATTCCAGGGCTTGGCTGGCTATGTTGATAAACGCGGCCAGTTGGTTAGAGGCCAGGAAGGGCCTAGTAGACACGCTTTCTTCGGTCTCGTCCCGTCTGCTCGAGACGCACCTGGCTGCCATTTCCATCCGCTGGATGATATCTCGTGTCGAAGGATCCGGCTCCCCGCCCTCGCCCAGCGTTTTAACCAAGGCAGATACCTTGTCGACTGCCTGTAGGACCAGGTCAACTATGGATTCCGAGAGAGGTTGGCTTTGGCCAAGATAAGATTGAAGTACGGTCTCGGCCGCATGGGTTAGGGCTCGGATAAGTTTGACCGGGTCATTCTCTCCTTGGTCAGGACGCATGCTGGCTATGACCCCGGCTCCTCCTTTGATGCTGTGAAAGCTGCGCATGATAGAGTTGAGTATTTGCGGATCCTGTGGGTGTTTTTCCAGTTCCACGCAGTAATGTTCTACAGAGCTGAGGTGTTCTACCGTTTCATCAATAAAGTCGGGGAGCATTTGATCGAGTAGATACGAAAAGTCGGGGCTTTGCTCCGGCCTCGCCTCCTCATTAGGCTCAGGCTGAGACTGTCCGGTGAGCCGGAGACGGATCTCTTCAACTGTTGCTGCCAACTCCTTACCCCCGGCGTCGGGAATATTAAGGGCGAAGGGCTCCTGAGGTGGATCCGCATGTAACTCCTGCAACTGGGCCACAACCTCTGCCAGCTGCAGGTGCAGAACATCGACTCCGCGCAAGAGCAGGTCGGTTATTTCTGAGTCCGGAGTGTAGAGGCCTTTGCGGATATCCGTCAGCATCGATTCTAGACAGTGGGCGCAATCTTTAATTGGCGTGAGATCGAGTAGCCCGGCTACTCCTTTAACCGAATGCAGGGCCCGAAAGACAGAGTCTACGGTTTCAGGATCAAAGTCTGCCTCTAGCCTCAGAATACCTTCTTCAATGCCTCTAAGATGCTCGCTCGATTCCTCCACTATGCCTTGGAGTATGTCTATATCGTCAGGCTCAAAGGTCAGCCTCACTCTCTTTTCGCCTCGCTTTTCCTTCAAGCTCCAATCAGCATTTTGATCATTTCGATCAAGGTTGCCGGGTCGGTCGGTTTTACCAGATAGGCGTTGGCACCGGCCTCGAACCCTCTTTGCTTATCTTTTAACTCGTCTTCAGTAGAAACGATGATGATGGGGATGTCTTCGAATTCCGGTTCCCCGCGCAAACGCTCGATGAGGGCATAGCCATCCAGGTTGGGCATGTTGATGTCGGTAATTACCACGGCCCAGGGGGCGGATGAGCCGTATGCCTTTTCCAAGGCATCAGCTCCATCTACCGCGGTTACCACATCAAAGCCGGCGCTTTTCAATATATAAGAGTGAAAGTTGCGAATCATTTCCGAATCATCGGCCACCAGAATCTTGCCGCCCATTACGAACCTCCTCAGGCCTGGTAAACGATATGGCCGTCCATTTTCCTAATCTTGAAAGCCGTGCTGATACGGCTCAGAGACTCGGCATGACCCAGGAATATAAACCCGCCTTTGTTCAGCATGGTATAAAACCGTTCCACCAACTGTTTACGTGCAGCATCGTCAAAGTAGATCAAGACATTGCGGCAGAATATAAAATCGTAATTGTTCTCGTACCTGAGAGCCCGTCTGTCCATAAGGTTAAGGTGCTCGAATACCACCATTTCTTGGAGCTCAGGCTTGACCGCGAAGACCCCGGGGGACGGAGTGGTGAAATACTTCTCCAAGTAAGCAGGGGGAACGTCCTTGACCGAACGGGGATCATAAACGCCGCGCCGGGCTGTTTTCAGGACGTTCTCATCGATGTCGACCGCTTTGATCATCACTTCCCACTGGGTTGGATCATCGAGCATCTCCGAAAGGATGATAGCCAAAGTGTAAGGCTCTTCACCGGTTGAACACCCGGCGGAGAACAATTTCAGGGTCGTGTCTCCGGTCCTCTGCTTTTGTTCTACTATCTCTGGCAGGCAGTGTTCGGCAAAAACCTTCAGCTGCGAAAACTCCCGGAAAAAGTAAGTTTCGTTGACGGTGAGGAGGTTAACCAGCTCTTGAAACTCGCGCTGCTTAGGGTCGAAGAACTTCAGAAAACGTATATATTCATGTACCGTGTCCGCACAACAAACCTGCATCCGCTTGTGCAGGCGCTTCTTTATGTAGTAGATTTTGTTTTCCCCGAAAAACATCCCGGTCCGCTCGTAGATCAGGTTTCTCAAAGCAATGAAGTCCTCAATCGGTAGATCCACTCTGTTGTCACCGTTCCTCCGTTTCAGGTTAATCAGCCCAGCAGTCGCCGCCTCGCCCCCGTAAGAGTTCGAGCGATCTTTGAATTGCTTCTAAGAGCTCGTCATCGTGAGTGTGCTGTCTAAGGTTATTCAAATACGTCACCGCATCACGGTTGCCGTATAGCCCTAAACCTTCGACTGCTCCCAGGCAGGCGAGCTTATTTTCTGGTTGGAGATACCGGAGAAAAAGCGAGTATATCTCGGGATTTTTATACTCTCCCAGAAGCACCAGAAGCTCGTAGCGGTTGATGTCATTGATCGGGCTCCCGATAAAATGTACGATCTCCGACAACAACTCCGATGGTAATAGGTCATAACCGTTGCGTTGCAGGATGCCCTCCAGGGCGTTGATAATCTCTTTGACCATCAACGGGCCTTTTTCGCGCATGAAAGACAACAGCAACGGGAGATGGTCCCGAGTTCCTTTACCGGCTATGAACTTGAGGTACGAGTATTTTTCGAGCTCGCCGATTGATTCGTAGTCTGGATAAAGCCGGGTGACTATTTCCTGGCTGGTTTCATCACCGATACGAGCCAAAGCCTCCAGACAGGTACAGCGCAAAAGCAGGTTCCCGGTAGACCGGAAAAGCTCGTTGATACGGTCTGTATATTCAGTCGATTCTAGCCGTCCCAGGTACTCAACGGCGGTGATCACGTTGTTCACCTCAGGGTCACTTAAAGCCTCGGCTAAGACCGCCTTCGCCTCTGCGCCCCCTATATGGAAAGCTATGTCGAGCACGAACTTCCTCACATCTTTGCTGGGATCAGCGAGCAGGGGCCGGATACCGTCAACGGCCTTATCTCCCAGCCTGGCCAGAATGTCGATGGCGGAGTTGCGGGTAAAGGCGTCATCGCTATAAAGAAGCGATACCACGGTGTTGATCAGCAGCGGGGTGTCCATCGATTTGAGGGCGTTGACGATAACCTCGCGGACAAATCGGGAATCTTCGACCTGCAACCTCTCGACCAAGGCTGAAACGCTCTCGTCGGAGTTCTCGTAGCCAAGATCTTCAGCGGCAAAAGCCCGCTCCTTTTCGCTGGCTGAGTTGAGTGATTTTATGAGTTCATCGATACCCGGCACGAGCTGCACGCTCCTCGTTTCATATTGGCGGCGAACATCTTTACGGATTCTTTCGCTATTTTCCGCAATCATTGACCAGGGATTAATTGCCAACAAACCAGCTATTCGACATTATATGACAGTACTCCTGCTTCTAAAGGAGGAAAATTTTTTGACACTATTCGACATCTGTCCTAGACTTTTCTTGCAATAGAGTAGCCAAGGTGTCCTGGATCGAGAGAGAAGGGAAACAAGGCCCGGGTGTCGAATGAAGGAAAAAACCCGTGGCAGGGAGGGGTGGCAATGAAAGAAAGGAAGAGCGAGTTTACCAGGGTTAATGTCAAGATCTTCGGCGAAGACTATGTGGTAAAAGGGACGGAGGATCCCGAGTACATACAGATGCTGGCGGCATACGTGGACCGCAAGATGCAGGGTATAAGCCAAAAGATGCCTAGCTTGCCGGCAACGAAGGTGGCAGTTCTAGCAGCTCTCAATTTGGCAGACGAGCTGAGCAAGCTACAAGAGGACTATGATGAGTTGGTAAAGAAGCTGGAAGAAGGCAAGACCAGCAGGATGGGTTGATGATGGATAATCAGGAAATTGCCCGGATTCTGGATGAGATCGCCGATATACTCGATATACTGGGCGAGAACCCGTTCAAAGCCAGGGCCTACCGTCAGGTAGCCAACCATATCTACCGGATGGAGACCGATCTGCACGAGGTTTCAAAGCATCATGGCCTGGAGGGTATTCCGGGGGCCGGTAAGGCGATTCGGGCCAAGTTACAAGAACTTTTGGAGACCGGGGACCTCAAGTACTACCGGGAACTTCAGGAAAAAGTGCCGCCCGGGGTTCTAGAGATGCTGGCTATACCTGGCCTGGGGCCGAAAACAGTCGGGGCCATCTACGCTCAGACCGGAATCGATACTCTGGAAAAGCTATACCGGGCCGCCCAGGAGAAGAGGATTCGAGAACTCCCAGGGATGGGTGCCAAGACCGAATACAATATCAAAAAGGGCATTGAAATGCTCCGGTCAACACGAGATAGTTTCAACTTGGGAACAGCCCTACCTCTTGCTCTCGAATTCAAGAACTTTCTTTCGGGGTTCGATTGTGTCCAGATAGTCGAGATTACAGGAAGCGTGAGAAGGCGAAAACCCGTAGTAGGAGACATAGATATCCTGGTCGGGTCCGCCGAGGAAGAAGCCGTGAGAGAAAAGGTGCGGCGTTTCCGGCGGGTTCAGGAAATTACCGAAGAGAAACCAGGACACGTTAAGGGTAGATTAAGGCCAGGCATTGTGTTTGAGGTGTTGATAGTACCGTTTGGGGAGTTCTGGCGAGCACTGGTCATCAGTACGGGGTCTAAAACCCATCGCGAACAGATACAACCTGCCTTAGATACCTTCGACTGTAGTTCGGCTCATTCGGAAGAAGACGTTTACAGGCTGCTTTCTATGCAGTATATTCCTCCGGAGTTGCGCGAAGGCCGGGGCGAGATCGAATTGGCGCGGAACTTTGCTTTACCCCATCTGGTAACTCTGGAAGATATTAAAGGCGACCTGCATATTCACACCGATTGGAGTGATGGGGCCCACAGTTTGCGTGAAATGGTAGCCGCTGCCGCAAAACTCGGTTACTCCTACATGGCTGTAACCGAACATTCGCGTTCTCTGGCTGTTTCCCGCGGGCTCGATGTGGAAAGGCTTTTAGCCCAGGGGAAGTTGGTAGAAGAACTTAACCGGGAAAACGACGGGTTCAAGATCCTGACCGGTATCGAGATCGATATACTCAAGGACGGCAGCTTAGACCTGCCGAATGAGGTTTTGGCAAACCTGGATGTGGTTATAGCATCCATTCACAGCCATTTTCGTTTGTCTCGTGCTGAGCAGACCGAGCGCGTGCTCAAGGCGGTTGAAAACCCGCACGTCGACATCATCGGGCACCTCACGGGAAGGCTTCTGGGGCGGCGCCCAGGATATGAGATCGACATCGAAGCGGTTTTAAAAGCAGCAGCCCAAACCCGCACGGCTCTGGAAATCAATTCTTACCCGGACCGGCTGGACATCGACGAGGAAACCGCTTTTAAGGCCAAGGCAAAGGGGATAAAAATTGCGATTTCGAGTGACGCCCACCACCGGGCTGATCTGGGATTGATAAAATACGGGGTGATAAACGCCAGGAGAGGGTGGCTGAGCAAGGAGGATGTGTTGAACACTTTGGAAACAGAAGAGCTCATGGCTTACCTCAGGAATAAATAAAGGATTGGAAGCAGCATACTAAGTCAGGGTCCCGACCTGGATTAGCCTGGCGGAGGATGGATGAGATGCTGGAATTCGTCCTGAGGGCTGTAGGTATGTATTTTCTGGCCATGGTGGTAATAAGGTTTATGGGAAAGAGAGCCCTGGGAGAACTGGGGCTCTTTGATTTTGTGATAATGACCGGGGTAGGCCATACCCTGACCTCGATCGCTTTGGACCGCAGCCTTCCTTTCTACGAAGGCATCGTGGTGCTTTTGACCCTGGCTGGGCTCGAGTATATCATGGGCTTTGCCTCGCTCAAAAGCCAGCGCTTAGCCCGCCTCATTTCCGGGGTGCCGGTAGTTGTCATAGATAACGGCCGGGTTATAAGGGAGAACCTGGCCCGGGAAAAGTTTAATGTCGATGACCTGATGCAAGAACTGCGGAAACAGGGAATAAGGGATGTGAGCGAAGTAGACAAAGGCATACTGGAGCCCTGCGGAGGCTTCAGCGTTGTCCTCAAGCCTGATTTTGAACCCGTAACCCGTGGTGAGTTAGGGCTTAACTGGGAACCGGGCCCTGACAGCATTTTAACCCTGGAGCCGGTGTCAAGAAAGCACGTACTGAACAAACCGGCCATGACGGGCGACGGGGAAAAAGAGCCGCCGGTTTCTCTTGCTCAACTGGAAGGAATGGTGAAAGAGATACGGATGGTCCTAGACGATGTTCTGAGAAGGCTGGAGAAGTTCCAAGCACAAGATGGAACTGGCGAGCCAGAACCCGCCGGCAGCAAAGCCAGCCAGCACATCGCTAGGGTAGTGGACTCCTAGATAAACCCGGCTGAAACCGATAGCCAGCACTAAAAGCGCAGCAAGACACGAAAAAGCCCATCTGGTCACGGGCGAAGACGAGTGGCGAAAGACCAGGTAAGCCAGAAACCCGTAAAAGGCGGTCGACATCATGGCATGACCGCTGGGGAAACTGTATCCGGGAGCCGGGACCAGGGGCGCGAGCTCCGGCCGGATTCGGTGGAAGACGTTTTTCAACACCTCGTTTGTCATGCCTGCTCCTGCCAGAACCAGTACCACTGTAAGGGCTTCAAGAGACCGTTTCCTGGTCAGCGTCAGGCATAGCCATAGAATAACTGCTATGCCTGTCATGACCGCAGGCGAACCGATGACGGTGACCGATTTCATTACGGCGGTGAGGGCAGGGCGGTGAAAGGCGGCCACCGCCTGGGATACCGCGACGTCGAATGGCTCGAGCTCGTTCTCCAAGAGTTCCTCGGCTAGCGAGGCAAAAACTAACAAGCACACCGAAGCTACAAGTGTAGCCGCCGGGAGGAGAGGGGTATTCTGGTTCAGCCAAGCCAAACGGCGGGAATAGAAGTTTTCGAGTTTTGTTTTGCCCGTAGTCCAAAGGTTTCGCCCTAAAGAGACTGCAGGGGTGTGGCGCAGAACCACGTAGATAAGAGTGAAAGCTAAGACCAATCCTATAGTTATGAGCTCGAAGTACTTGGTTATGAACTCCTGAGCTCGGGCGCCTGCGGCGAAAAGGAGAAATCCCTCAAAGAAAAACCTGGCCCCCCGGCTGACCAGTGAGGCGAGAACAAAAACCCGCTTTCTTATTCGGAAAATGCCGGAGGCAACAGTGAAGATCTTATAAGGGATTGGGGTAAAACCGGCCACAGCTACAGCCCAACCACCGTAGCGCGCGAAAAGTTCTTCTACCTTTTGCAGGCGCTTTGCGGAAACCAGCTTGGAGAGAAGAGGGCGACCAGCCTTGACTCCCAAAAAATAACCGAACAGGCCTCCTATGACCGAACCACCGGTAGTAATCGCTGCATACCACAGAGCCAACCCCGGTCGATTGACGGAAAGGCCGATTAAGAGGATATCCGGGGGGATAGGGAAAAACGATGATTCGGCAAAGGCAACTATAAGGAGCCCAATCGATCCGTAGGCTACCAACGCTTCAGATAGGCTGTGCCAATCCAGTCCGAACACGGGGTATCACTCCTCCTATATGCACCGGTGGCTTCAAAAACTCCCACACATTATAACTCATAACGTAGAGATGCAGCAATGAGAGAGACCAACCCACCATGTGAAATGCGGCCCCGAAGAGCCTATTGAGTGAAACCGTGTGCCGGGTTATAGTTAAGCGTAGGGAGGAGGGGTCGCGGTTGACCGAATCTGAAACAGGCCGAGAACGGGCAAAGCCAATCCGTTTGTCCAGGCATGCGCGTGAGAACGCCTTATACCGCGGGTCAACGGAGGAAGAAATACTAGAAACCATTAGGACTGGTTTTTGGGAAGCTGCCCAGGATGAGCGCTGGGAATGTCGAAAAAACTTTGCATACAGGGAAGAATGGAACGGGTAGGTTTACTCTACGAAACAGGTTCGCCCTATTTTTGTGGAAGAGGCTAGTGAAATTGTAGTGATCACCGTGTATGTATATTACTTTTGAAAGGGGTTTGGGGGTATGAGAATAACCTATGATGCTGAAGTTGATGCTCTCTACATCAGGTTTATCGAAACTACGGTTACGACGGAACATGTCGCAGAGGGAATTGCCCTGGATTACGCAGAAGACGGCCGCCTGGCTGGTATAGAGGTTCTAGACGCTCGCAGAAGGTTCGGCAGTTTAGATGTTTTTCGAAAAGTTATATTAGAGGATATAGCTGTTTCTTTGCCTGGGAATACGCTGTTCCCTGCTGAGTAGTTGTCTGTCCAACGTGATTATGAAATTGCCGATAAACGGCTGTGCCTGGTTTGACAGAAGATAACCATTCTATTCGTACATTGTTTTTCCCAGCAACTTCAGGGAGAGGGGACTTGGCTTATGAAACTTGCAGACATATATCGATTGGCGGTAGAGAAGGGGATTGAGAGCGACGTGCGGGGCCGGGAGGAAATCGAGAGGCTGCTGGCCCAGGCCCGCAAAGATTACGAGAAGCTGGAGGAAAAGGACCGGGAGTTCTTTGATGAGGATTCGCTATGGAACCCGTTTGCCGACACCCGAATACTTAACGGAAATGGTGAAGAAGAAGTAAACACAGTTATGTGCGGGGTCGATATCGAGACCCCGGAGATGCTGCTGGCAGACCGCCTGCGAGAACGGGGCGAGAAGATAGACCTGGTCATTGCCCATCATCCCGAAGGGAAAGCCCAGGCAGCTTTACACCAGGTGATGGAGTTGCAGGCGGATCTTCTTTACCGGGCCGGGATACCTATTAACGTGGCCGAGGGCATACTCGGGCCCCGCATAGCCGAGGTAGAGAGGCTCATAGCCCCGGTCAACCACCAGCGGGCGGTGGATGCGGCGAGGCTCATGGGTATACCCTTCATGTGCGTACACACCGCAGCCGATAACCTGGTCAACCGTTTTCTGCAGGATTACCTCGATAATGCGGGGTTGCGGACGGTGGGCGACGTGGTGGAAGCGTTGGAGAATATCCCTGAGTACCGGGAGGCTCGAAAACTCAAGGCCGGACCCCGTGTATTTGCGGGTGACAAGAAGAAGCGGGCAGGCCGCATCTTGGTGGATATGACCGGGGGAACCTCCGGTTCCGAGCAGGCTTACGAAAAGATGGCAGCGGCCGGCATCGGCACGGTTGTCTGTATGCATATGCAGGAGAAGCATCGCAAGAACGCCAAAGACCACCATATAAACGTGATTGTGGCCGGACACATGGCCAGCGATTCGCTCGGGCTCAACTTGTTCCTGGACGAAATCGAGAAGGCAGGGGTAAAGATCATCCCGGCATCGGGGTTAATAAGGGTGAGGAGAATTGAGAATTGAGAATTAAGAATGAAGAATGGAGAATGGAGAATGAAGGATGAAGGGGTTCAATCGGTAAAAGGGGGTGATGGGGGTGGAACTGCTGGCACCGGCCGGAAACTGGGAATCGTTTATAGCGGCAATCGAAAACGGGGCCGATGCCGTGTATCTGGGAGGCAGGGAATTCAGCGCCCGACAATACGCGGCGAATTTTGGAATCGAAGACATTGGAAAAGCGGTGGAATATGCCCACGTGCGCGGCAAGAAGGTTTACATCACCGTCAACACCCTCATCGACCAGACGGAATTCGATGCGGTTCTTGACTTTGTCTTTCAACTCCAGGAATCGGGTATTGATGCCCTTATCATTCAAGACATCGGTCTTATGTCGGTTCTGCGCAAGGTGTTTCCCGATCTGCGCCTGCACGCCAGCACCCAGATGACCATTCACAACGTCTCAGGGGTCCGTTTCTTGAAAGAAAACGGATTCAGCCGGGTAGTGCTTGCCCGCGAACTGACACGGCAGGAAATCGAAGCTATACGCGAGGCGGTACCGGACATCGAGATCGAGATATTCGTTCACGGGGCGCTCTGCTACAGTTACTCCGGGCAGTGCCTGTTCAGCAGCGTGGTCGGGGGACGGAGCGGCAACCGCGGCCGCTGTGCCCAGCCCTGCCGGCTGCCCTACCGGCTGCGGTCGAAAGAAAAAGGGGACTACGCTCAGGCCGGGGAATACCCTCTGAGCCCGGCCGACCTTTGCCTTATTCAATGTTTGCCAGATATCAAGGCAGCAGGGGTCGATTCTTTAAAGATAGAGGGTAGGATGAAGAGGCCGGAATACGTGGCAACAGTCACCCGGGTTTACCGGCAGGCTCTCGATCGTTTAGAGGCCGGGGAAGATACCGTGCCTCAGGAAATGTTGGAGGAGTTGGCCGGGATATTTAACCGCACCTTTACGCCCGGGTTGTGGGCAGGAAGAGGGACAGGGGTACTGAGCCCGAGCCGTCCTAACAACCGGGGGATTTATATAGGGCGGGTCTTGAGTCAAAAGGCAGACGGTTTTACTAGTATCCGCCTTACGCGGTCCTTGCGGGTTGGAGATGGCATCGAGGTGTGGGTGAGATCGGGCAAGAATCCGGCTACCGTGGTAACGCATCTTGAGGTTCAGGGACAGGCCGTACAGGAGGCAGGGCCGGGTTCGGTGCCAGTAATACCTCTCAGCTGTAGAGTTGCTCCGGGTGACAGGGTGTTTCGGACTCACGATACTGTTTTAGTAGGGCGGGCAGCCGCGACCATGGTGGAGAACCGCCCTGAGGGCAAGGTAAAGATTGGGGCGGTTGTGGAGGTGTCGCGGGGAGAGCCGCTAAAAATAACTTTCAGGGACAAACGAGGGATCAAGGCCCAAGCCTGTACCCGTTCGACCGCGGTTCCGGCAGAAACCAGGCCTTTGAGCGAGCAAGATATCTACGAAAAGGTCAGTCGGTTAGGCAACACTCCCTTCGAGATTGAAGACTTCAAATTGTTTGTGGAAGAGCCGCTGATAGTGCCTTTCAGCGAGATTAATCAGGCGCGGCGCGAGGCAGCCGACCAGCTGCGGGAAAATATTCTAAAACTGGCCAAACCACCGGCTATTGACCGGAAGGAGTTCACACGTAGGCTCAATGAGCGTGCGGCAAAAAGTAGCGAATGGCGCTTCGAGAAACCTGCCCGAAGAACGATGCTTTCGGTGTTCGCCGGCCGAGTCGATGTGGCTAGAGCTGCTCTGGAGTCCGGAGCCGATCGCGTATATCTGGATCTAGAAGGATTAAAAGGGCTAAAGACATCGGAGCGGGTCAAGGTATTAGAACTCAAACAATTGGCCATCAACAAGGGACACGAACTTGTCTTGGCTTTGCCCCGAATAACGGGGCCATTGCAGGAGATACCTTGGGATGAGATAGAAGAAGTTGGCTTCGAAGGAGTGCTTGCAGCCAACCCTGGTTTGTTGCTGGAGGCCCGCGAGAGAGGGTTGACTGTTTTTGCCGACTATCCGCTCAACACGTTTAATCCTGAGGCAGCTCGATTTTGGTTAGAGCATGGGGCCGAGAACTTTTGCCTTTCGCCGGAGTTGAGCTCGAGCCAGCTCAAGAACTGGCCGCAGCCGGAATTGAGCTGGGCCGAAGTTTTGACGCACGGGGATTTAATTTTGATGGTTTCGGCCTACTGCCCCTGGAAAGCTTTAGGACAAGGAAAAGAGGGAAAGTGCGAGCGGCCGTGCCGGGAGGATGAGTTTTTCCTTGTGGATCGCAAAGGCTACGAGTTCCCGGTCAGGGCTGATAACCATTGCCGGGTGTACCTCTTTAATTCTCGTACCCTTTGTTTGATAGAAGAATTGCCAGAGCTCTTAGAACTGGGAATAGGGACGTTGCGTATTGAAGCCCGCCTCAGTTCAGCCCAGGCAGTTGCAGAAACGGTGCTGGTTTACCGTCAGGCTATTGATGGTTTAATACAGGGCAAACCGGTCAGGCTGGCATCGCTGAAAGAAAGGCTGAAGAAAGTGGCCCTGTCTGACTTCAGTAAGATTCACTACTACCGAGGAGTTGTCTAGATATGGAAGAAAAAGCGCTGCACCGCCTGGAGTTTGACAAAATTCTCGAAATGTTGAGTCAAAAGGCTTGTTCGCCGATGGGGGCTGAAAAGGCGTTGGAACTGCAGCCCGTCTACGATTTGGAGACCGCCAGCATGCGCCAACAAGAGACCGGAGAAGCCTTGAAGGTGTTGCGGTTAAGGGATACCGGTTTTTTGACCGGGGTCAAGGATATCCGCCAGCACATGCGGCGGGTAAGAAGTGGGGTTCCTCTCAGCACAGGAGAGTTGTTAGACGTGGGGGCACTAGTGCGGGCATCACGCCTAGCTCGAGACATGGTAGACGGGAGAGAATGCCCCGGTCTATGGGGTTTGACCCGGGACCTATTCGTAGATGAGGGTATAGAGAGGGCGATACGAGAATCCATAGATGAAGGAGGAGAAGTGCGCGACACTGCTTCGCCCGAACTAAAGGCCATACGAAACCGGATAGCAACGGCCAAAAACAGGGTACGGGAGTACTTGCAAGAGTTTGTGCGGTCTTCTCATTACCAGAAGTTTCTGCAGGACGCTATTATAACCGAACGCCAGGGGCGTTACGTGGTTCCGGTTAAAGCAGAGTACCGCTTAGAAGTTAAGGGCATCATCCACGATGAATCTGCCAGCGGGGCTACGGTGTTTGTGGAACCGGAAGCCGTGGTACACGTTAACAACGATATCCGCAGGCTGGAAATGGCTGAGAACCGGGAGATAGAAAAGATCCTGCGCCGCTTGACTTCTCTCTTAGAGCCTGTCGTATCAGAACTGGAGCGCGATCTGGAGATACTTACCGACCTTGATCTTGTTCTGGCTAAGGGAAGATTAGCTTTGGAAATGAATGCGGTTGCTCCCCGGTTGAACGGACAGGGTGTTTTTGTTCTGAGACGGGCACGACACCCGCTCTTGGGCAAAGGAGCGGTGCCTGTAGATCTGGAGTTGGGGAAAGGTTTTGATATCTTGGTTATTACCGGACCTAACACCGGGGGCAAGACCGTGACTTTAAAAACCGTGGGGCTGCTTACCCTCATGGCTATGTCAGGCCTGTTCGTGCCTGCAGCTGAAGGTACTGAGATCGCGCTGGTAGACGCGGTTTATGCGGATATCGGGGACGAACAGAGCATCGAACAGTCACTCAGCACCTTTTCCTCTCATATGACCAACATCATCGACATCCTCAAGAGAGCTACTTCGCAGTCCCTCGTGTTGCTGGATGAACTGGGGGCGGGTACCGACCCGGTGGAAGGAGCGGCTTTAGGCAGAGCCATACTGGGTGAATTGCTCGCCAAAGGGGTGAAGGCCGTGGTAACCACTCACCAGAGCGAGCTCAAAGTCTTTGCCTTTCAAGAAGCAAAGGTTGAAAACGCTTGTGTCGAATTCGACCCGATTACGCTGCAACCGACATACCGTTTGTCTATCGGTATACCCGGGCACAGCAACGCCCTAGAAATTGCGGAAAGACTCGGACTCGATCATCGCATAGTCGAAAAAGCCCGCCAGTTTGTTCCTCAGAGCGAGCAGGACCTGGGGCGTATCATAAACAAGGTACAGGAGCACCGCCGGAGACTAGAAAGCGATATCTACAAGGTCGAAGAGTTACGACGCCGAATGGAGGAGGAACGCCGGGCGCTCCAGGAGGAGAAAGAGAAATTGCGGCGGGAACGGGAGGACATTATACGAAAAACGCGGGAAGAGGCCGAGAGCTATTTAGCAAAGGTTAAGCGGGAGGCGGACACCGTCCTGGATGAGGTAAAACGCAGCCTCAAAGAGAGGGAAACACCTCCTAAGTGGCACGAACTGGAGAAAGCGCGGCACCGGGTACGCGGACTCAGAACAGAAAGGCAGGTGGGAAGCCTGCAAGCCCCGGAAGGAGCGGAACTGAACCCCGGCGCTTACGTAGAGATCCGTTCCATCGGCCGCAGGGGTTATATTCTAGAGGGGCCTAACGATAAAAACGAGGTACTGGTGCAGGTCGGT
Organism: Syntrophothermus sp.; assembly: GCF_013314835.1. NCBI lineage: Bacteria > Bacillati > Bacillota > Clostridia > Eubacteriales > Syntrophomonadaceae > Syntrophothermus > Syntrophothermus sp. Next base: position 3,660 of record NZ_JABUEX010000035.1, on the reverse strand, counting down.
ATTCTCAAGTTAACCGTTCCCAGGGATGACGTCGTTCTGACTACTCCGCCGGAAGAAGAAATGGCGAGAAGAAAGAGCCATGCATTTCTGGAAAAGGCCAAGAGGATTTCTCCCGAACTTGATCTGCGAGGGCTTACTGCGGATGATGCCGTCTTCGAGGTCGAACGCTACATCGAGGATGCTTACCTGGCGGGGTTGGAGAAGGTCCGCATCATTCACGGGAAAGGAACGGGTGCCCTGCGACAGGCAGTGCGCGAGTGGCTGGCCCAGTGTCCTCGGGTGACGAGTTTCCGCGATGGGGAACGCGAGGAAGGGGGTCACGGGGTAACGGTGGCTTTTTTCCGCAAGTAATAGCGTGTGTAAAAAAGTGGAAGAACAGAGATTTGGATGTTGAAGACCCCGTAACCGCAGTATATACTATGTATATCTGGATTGGGGCCACGGGGCGCGTCTTGCCTGTGAAGCCCAGCCTGAAATCCTCTGGGAGGGTTTGGCCAAGTTCGAGTGTTTCTGTAGTGGGTCGATGGCACTCGACGGCAAGAAGTCTATGAGGATAAGGAGAAATGGGCAGTGGAAGATGCATATTTTCGGTTAAGAGGAAGGCAAGCCGGTATCCTAGGTGAATTTGAGTTGAACCGGATGGCGGTGATGGTACCTCTGGTAAAGCTCGAAGGGCAGGTAAATATCCTGTTCGAAGAGAGGGCATTGACCTTAAACCGGCAGCCGGGAGAAGTGTGTTTCCCAGGGGGAGCGGTAGAAGAAAGCGATCGCAACCCGGTTCGAGCAGCCTTGCGGGAGACCTGTGAAGAACTGGGCATAACCAGAAACGATATGGAGTTCATCGCTCCGCTCGACGTGTTGATTACCCCCTATAATTCCATCGTTTATCCCTACTTGTGTGAAATAGACAACCCGAAGGCCATTCATCCCAATCACAGTGAAGTTAAATCGGTATTCTTTGTCCCGTTAAATTATTTGAAGTCGACCACTCCCCGGGTGTATGATGTCAGGGTTTTTCTGGATCCGGGGGATGATTTTCCCTTCGACCTCATTCCTGGCGGCAAAAGCTATAAATGGAGTACCGGAACTTACCGAACGTATTTCTACAGCTACGAAGGCAAGGTTATCTGGGGAATGACAGCCAGGATACTGGTGAGTTTTTTGGAACTTCTCAAGAAGTCTGAGACGGAAGGTTTGAGATAGGGTTGGGCAGGCGTGTTTCCCAAGGGGATCCGCACAAGTTTTCGATGGTGTGTAATAAGGGAAGGATGAACGGGAATCATCGGGGGGAGGTAAATGCTGGTTTGCCGTGTCGAGGCGCGAGGAGAGTCAAGGGAAAGACCCGTTCTTGATTCCGAGCTCAAGGATCTGATAGCTTTCTGCTGCAGCGGCTTGGAAACGAAGCTGGAGCTTCTTAAGAATGAGGACAGTACGGTAGTGATCAAAAGTATTGATCACAGCAGATCATCTGAAGAGGAATTTTACTTTCGTTTTAAACTGGAGGAGGATTCGGTTTTTCTCGCCAATCTGAAGGTACCGGCTAGCCGACGGAGAGAGGGAATAGGGACTTTCTGTGTCGAGTGGCTTAAGGGCTTGGCCCGGGCCCTCGGATTCAAACGCGTTGTTCTCGAGTCCTATCCATCTGCTGTAGGTTTTTGGGCAAAAATGGGCTTTGAACGTCAACAAGAGGAAGAAGATTTTTGATGAATAGGGCTAGTCACGGAAACAAATACAGACAAGAAAGGGAAGAAGGCTATTGCTAAGATGGGGCAGGTCAGTTCTGATTTCCGTTCAGTTTCTTACGAGACTCCCTGTGAAGATTAAAGACGAGGTGAAAGCGGGGGAGTTAGCCGGGGCGGCGGCTGTTTTTCCCTTAACCGGCTTGATGATAGGAGCGGCCTTGCTTCTCATTTACTACTTGAGCCGGGTGATTTGGTCTCATGAAGTGGCGGTACTGTTGGCGTTGGCCGGATTGATAGGGTTAACCGGAGGGTTGCACCTGGACGGGTTGATGGATACTGCCGACGGTATCATGAGCGGCAAGAGCCGGGATAAGATGTTAGAGATAATGAAGGACAGCCGGGTAGGAGCGATGGGGGTTATTGCCTGTTTTGTGGTTCTGGCCTTCAAACTGGTTGCCTTAATTTTGCTTGAACCTGCTCATGTTTGCCGCGTCCTCATAGTCTTCACAGTGATTGGCCGGTGCTCGATGGTTTGGGCTCTGGCCTGTTTCCCTTACGCGCGGTCAGGACCGGGAACAGGACGTCCTTTTGCCGAAAACGTGACGGCAAAACACGCGATACTGGCGACGGTGATAGCATTGACTGTGGTGTGCGGAATTGCGGGTGTAACGGGATTAGCTCTGATCGGGGCCGGGGTTTTTTGTGGACTAGCCGTTGCCTGGTATCTGAACCGGCGGTTGAACGGTCTGACGGGGGATACTTACGGGGCAATAAATGAAGTGGCCGAGACGGCAGTGGTTCTTGCGGCCTTGGCTCTAGCAGAACACGGGTGGTTATCCTGGTTGTTATAAAAAGTGGCGGTTTTTGCAGGAAAAGTGTAAGGGTTTCTCTAATATATTAGTCATAGGGTGTACGATTCCGAGGGACGGGTTTGGACATGTTTGGGAAAGGGGTGGAGATTAGTTATGAAAAGTCTGAACATTTTCACCGTATCCGATTCCCTGGGGGAAACAGCAGAACGCATCGCTGTAGCATCGGCTTTGCAGTTTGACATCGAGCGAAAATTGACCCGTTTTGCCAGGATAGTCAAAAAGGAACAGGTAGACAACCTCATAAGGAGGGCGAGGGAGGCAGATGCGATCATCGTCTATACCATCGTCATTCCCGAGATTTCCCAGTATATGAAACAGCAGAGTCGTGAAATGGGGGTAGTCGCAATAGACGTGTTGCAGCCGTTGCTTCAGGCTATAAGCGACAAAACAGGTCTTCAACCAGCCTGCATCACCGGGTTAACGCACCAGATGGACGATGCTTACTTCCACCGCATGACGGCTATCCAGTACACATTAGAGCATGATGATGGGCAGAACCTCGATACCATTGGCGAGGCTGATCTTATTATTTTAGGGCTACCCCGGACTTCCAAAACTCCCTTGTCTATGTTCCTGGCTAACCTCGGTCTGAAGGTCGCCAACTATACTATAACCCGTGATTTTCACATTCCGAAAGAAATATTGGACCTACGCGGGGTTAAGCCGATGGTAGGCTTAGACCTGGACATCGACGCGCTTATCGAGATGAAGCGGGATCTGGTTCACCGCTTTGACCCGCCTCTGAACCTGGAAAGCGTCGATGAGGAACTGGAGCAGATTTTAGAAAACGCCTACCTTATCTTCTCCAAGTTAAAGTGTGAGGTCATAAACGTCACTTCGCGCAACATAGAGGAAACCGCGCACATTATAATGCAGAAGTTTAATTTCCGCATCAAGTGGTCTCACGCCAAGTTCGAAGATTAGACGCGGAGAATGTGAATTGTAAGCGAACAGCCCACCTTTGCGAAGGTGGGCTGTCTTATGTGCGCCCGGCATGGGCGCTGGCTATAGGGTGGAAGTCCCGAGCGGCGAAGGTAGCAGTAGCCATTAGCCTAAGGCAAGGGTGTCCATCGCGAGGTGGAATCTGAAGGAAGCCGGCGGCAAAC
>NZ_JABUEX010000128.1:0-3415 GCF_013314835.1 Syntrophothermus sp. | reverse complement strand
GATGTACATAAAAAAGCATCCGGCAGCGGCCTACTCTCCCGCACCGTTGCCAGTGCAGTACCATCGGCGCTGGAGGGCTTAACTTCTGTGTTCGGAATGGGTACAGGTGTTTCCCCTCCGCTCTTGCCACCGGAATGCTTACATAATTTGTTGAAACCTGCACAGCGGGTCAATACTTCGCCCCATAGGTCAAGCCCTCGACCTATTAGTACCGGTTAGCTCAGTGCATTGCTGCACTTACACACCCGGCCTATCTACCAGTTGTTCTCTCTGGAGTCTTACCAGGCTTACCCTGTGGGAGATCTCATCTCGGGGCTAGCTTCGCGCTTAGATGCTTTCAGCGCTTATCTATACCATACTTGGCTATCCAGCCGTGCCACTGGCGTGACAACTGGTACACCAGAGGTATGTCCATCCCGGTCCTCTCGTACTAGGGATAGTCCCCCTCAAATCTCCTACGCCCACGACAGATAGGGACCGAACTGTCTCACGACGTTCTGAACCCAGCTCACGTACCGCTTTAATGGGCGAACAGCCCAACCCTTGGGACCTAATCCAGCCCCAGGATGCGATGAGCCGACATCGAGGTGCCAAACCTCCCCGTCGATGTGGACTCTTGGGGGAGATCAGCCTGTTATCCCCGGGGTAGCTTTTATCCGTTGAGCGATGGCCAGCCCACACAGCGCCACCGGATCACTAAGCCCGTGTTTCCACCCTGCTCGAGTTGTACCTCTCACAGTCAAGCTCCCTTCTGCCTTTACACTCTTCGCGCGATTTCTAACCGCGCTGAGGGAACCTTTGGGCGCCTCCGTTACCTTTTAGGAGGCGACCGCCCCAGTCAAACTGCCCACCTGAGAATGTCCCCAATCAGGTTAACTGACTCGGGTTAGAACTCCAGCAGAATAAGGGTGGTATCCCAAGGCCGGCTCCAGCAAAACTTGCGTCCTGCTCTCTACGCCTCCCACCTATCCTGTACATACCCTGCCAAAATCCAATCTCAGGCTACAGTAAAGCTCCACGGGGTCTTTCCGTCTAGTCGTGGGTAACCTGCATCTTCACAGGTACTTACAATTTCGCCGAGCCCCCCGTCGAGACAGCGCCCAAGTCGTTACGCCATTCGTGCAGGTCGGAACTTACCCGACAAGGAATTTCGCTACCTTAGGACCGTTATAGTTACGGCCGCCGTTCACCGGGGCTTCGGTTCAGATCTTCGGTTCCCCTAAACCTTCCCCTTAACCTTCCGGCACTGGGCAGGCGTCAGCCCCTATACTTCGCCTTCCGGCTTAGCAGAGACCTGTGTTTTTGATAAACAGTCGCTTGGGCCATTTCTCTGCGACCCCCTCGGGCTTCATGTGTTACACTACACCCTACTAGGGCATCCCTTCTCCCGAAGTTACGGGATCATTTTGCCGAGTTCCTTAACGAGGGTTCTCTCGCGCGCCTTTGGATACTCTCCTCGCCTACCTGTGTCGGTTTGCGGTACGGGCACCTGCTTCCTCGCTAGAGGCTTTTCTAGGCAGTTTGGGCTCAGTCAGTTCTGCTACTATATTTCGCTCCCCATCACGCCTCGGGGTTATGTGTGACGGATTTGCCTATCACACCCCCTACACGCTTGGACAGGTGTTCCATTAACCTGCTGACCTACCCTCCTGCGTCACCCCTTCGCTTGACTCACCCTGACCCCTATAGCAGCTTGCGCTGCCATACTCATCAAGGCTTGCCATGGTCGGCTCTCGGTGGTACCGGAATCTCAACCGGTTGTCCATCGCCTACGCTATCTAGCCTCGGCTTAGGCCCCGACTTACCCTGAGTGGACGACCCTTCCTCAGGAAACCTTAGGCTTTCGGCGGATGAGATTCTCACTCATCTTTTCGCTACTTATACCGGCATTCTCTCTTGTGTTGCGTCCACAGGTCGTTCCCGTCCTGCTTCCACCTCAACACAACGCTCCCCTACCAATGCCTTCCGGCATTCTGCTGCTTCGGTGGTGGACTTTAGCCCCGTTACATTTTCGGCGCAAGATCACTCGACCAGTGAGCTATTACGCACTCTTTGAATGAATGGCTGCTTCTAAGCCAACATCCTGGTTGTCTAGGCAACCCCACATCCTTTTCCACTTAGTCCACACTCCGGGACCTTAGCAGGCAATCTGGGCTGTTTCCCTCTCGACTATGAAGCTTAGCCCCCACAGTCTGACTCCTGGGATACCACTTCCGGCATTCGGAGTTTGAAAGGGTTCGGTAACCTTGTTGGGCCCCTAGCCCCATCAGTGCTCTACCTCCGAAAGTTATTCCCCAAGGCTAGCCCTAAAGCTATTTCGGGGAGAACCAGCTATCTCCGGGTTCGATTGGCATTTCACCCCTATCCACAGCTCATCCCATGCCTTTTCAACGACAACGTGGTTCGGGCCTCCACGGGACTTTACTCCCCTTTCACCCTGGCCATGGATAGCTCACCCGGTTTCGGGTCTACAGCATGCGACTTGCGCCCTCTTCAGACTCGCTTTCGCTACGGCTCCGCATATCCTGCTTAACCTCGCCACATACTGTAACTCGCCGGTCCGTTCTACAAAAAGTACGCGGTCAGGCGCCCCCATGCTATGCATGGAATACCGCCCTCCCACTGTTTGTAGGCATCATGGTTTCAGGTACTATTTCACTCCCCTCCCGGGGTTCTTTTCACCTTTCCCTCACGGTACTAGTTCACTATCGGTCGCTAGCTAGTATTTAGCCTCAGGAGGTGGTCCTCCTAGCTTCCCACGGGATTCCTCGTGTCCCGCGGTACTCAGGTGGCTACCAGAGGCCCTCGCACCTTTCGCCTACTAGACTCTCACTATCTACGGTGGGCCTTTCCAGGCCACTTCGGCTAGATGCTAAGAATCCCCCCGGATGTCTACAGCCATCCACGGTAGCTCCTTCAACCCCGAATGCACAACGCCTGTAGGCTATCACATGCACCCGGTTTGGGCTCCTCCCCGTTCGCTCGCCGCTACTCAGGGAATCGATGTTTCTTTCTCCTCCTTGCGGTACTAAGATGTTTCAGTTCCCACAGTTCCCCTCCCAGACCTATGGATTCAGCCTGGGATGCCACGGCATTACCCGTGGCGGGTTCCCCCATTCGGGCATCCCCGGATCAACGCCTGCTTGCGGCTACCCGGGGCGTTTCGCCGCTTGCTACGCCCTTCTTCGGCTGCTAGCGCCAAGGCATCCACCATGTGCCCTTCTTAGCTTGACCTATTTACTCGGACGAAATCTTATCTACCCACTGTGCAGTTTTCAAGGTGCAAAAGGAGCATATGCTCCTTCAAAGCTAAGCAGTGAAGGAAGGGGTGAGAAGTGGTATCGACCTGGGAGTGCACTTGGTGCATTCCCTAGCACTCCTTAGAAAGGAGGTGATCCAGCCGCACCTTCCGATA
>NZ_JABUEX010000127.1:0-3456 GCF_013314835.1 Syntrophothermus sp. | reverse complement strand
GGAGGCGCCTCGTAGAGGCGAACGTGAGGAAGGACCCGGGCGCTGTTCAGGAGGTTCTGAGGTTTTTGAAAGAACTGCGCGACACCTGGCGCGAGGCCGTAGTTTCCCGAAAGGCAGGGGAAAGCAGTGAAGGCAAAGGTTGACGGCTACTTCCTGCTTCTCGACGGCACTGAAAAACAGGTGGCAAAGGCACTGCGGGAGGCGGGCCTGGAGGGAAGCGAAGTCTGCTTCCCGATGCTTCCCACTGGCTCCGGCACCTCAAGGCGCACCGTCTGGTGGGCGAGCGCGGCGCGCCTGTTGAACTCGTTCAAGGCTAAAGGGCAAGAAGACAAGGTCTTCTACTGGGGGCCGCAGCGTTTCCTGCGTCTCTTCCTGCGCGAGGCCTGCCGCTGGGACGGACATACCCTGGTCCTCTGGTCCCACTGGGAGCGCGTCCGGGAGGACGGCTTCTCGCGCTTTTACGGGGCGCTTGGGGTCTGCCTCCCTGCTTCCATAGCCAGAGAAACGGGCGATCTGGCCACCCACCTCGGAAACAGGTTCTTCGCGGAAGTGCTCAAGGAAGGCCTTGCCAATGTAGGACACGACCTGTCTTACCTCGGAAAGCCCTGGCCCGAACCCCGCGAAGAACTCCTTATACCTAAGGGGGGCCAGAAAATCACCCTTGCTATGATTGCCAGAGATGAAGAGGAATTTCTGGCCGGCTGCCTCGAGCAGGCGCTCCCTTTCGTGGACGCGATCGTAGTGGTCGACACCGGCTCCCGGGATCGCACACCTGAAATAGCGGAGCGCTATGGGGCGCGCCTCCTCCGCCACGAGTGGCGGGATGACTTCGCCGCCGCAAGGAACACCTACCTCGAGGAGATCCGGGAGGGCTGGGTCCTCACCCTCGACGCCGACGAGTACCTGACCCCAGAAGCTGGGACCTGGCTACGCCGCCTGGCCGAGAGGAGAGAACCAAAGGTCTACTACCTCCGCACCTACAACTACCACAACGAGTTTCTCACCCACTTTTCGGACCAGGCGAACGTCAGGCTTTTCTGGCGCGCGGAGGACGCCCGGTACACAGGCGCAATCCACGAACAGTTGGCAGCATCCTTGCCCCGGGAGCTGGTGGGTGGCCCGTATGTCCTGCATTACGGTTACCTTCCCGTTGTGCTGGAGGGGAAGAAGAAGCTGGGCCGCAACGCCGGAATTTTGGAAGAGGTAACAGAAAAGCAGGGTTCCGCTTTTGACTGGTACAACCGCGGCCTCAACCTGGTGTCCATGAACAGGCCGGAAGAGGCGCTACGGGCGCTCGAACACTACCTCAGCCTTGAGTCCCCAGAGGCCGTGCGGAACAGGCCCTCGGCCTTCTGGCACGCAGCGCGGGCAGCCCTGGCCTGCGGGAGGAAAGAACTGGCCCTGGAGTATGCGGAAAAGGCGTGCGAAGCTCCCCTCCCGGAATGTTACTTCACCAAAGCTCAGGTCCTGGAGGCTCTAGGCCGCACGGAAGAGGCAATCGCCGCCTACCGGCAAGCGGCTGCGCTGCCCGATCCCCCCGCAAGCCTCTACCAGATCTTCAACCAGACCGACTCTACCATCAAGCTCTGGCGCGCCCGTCTCGCCGCGGCGTCCCTGCTGGAGAAGGAGAAGAGGTACACGGAAGCCGAACGCGAGTACAAGCAGGTCCTCGAAAAAGATGTGGCCAACATCTTTGCCCTCCTCGGACTTGCCCGCACCAAGCGCCTGCAGGGCAAGAATCGGGAGGCGCTTAAATGGGCAGAGCGCGCGGTAGAAGCGAGTAAAAGTGTTTTAGAAGCGCGGGCCGAGTACCTTGAGTGCTTGATCTCTCTCGAAGATCTTGAGGCAGCCAAAAGCTTTGCCGAAACAAGCGTTAGGGAGTCCCGTGCTTTTTCCGGTTTGTATTTGCGCCTTGCCCAGGCGCTGCAATCTGCCAGGCGGTGGCATGATGGTATATGGGCTTCAGAAAAATACCTGGAATTTGAGCCGGATCACATTTCTGCTCTCCTGATTTATTCCCGGTGCCTCTGGAATACCGGCCAGTGGGAAAAGGCGCAGCAGGTTCTTGACAGGGCAGTCGAACTTGCTCCTGGGGATGCGGAGGTCGCCAATTGTTACGGGTCCTTTCTCCTTGCCCAGGGCCTTCCTGATCAGGCGAAGGTGTATTTCGAGAAAGCTCTTTCCCTGGACCCGGAAAACGGTGGAGCCAGGCTGAACCTTGCCCGGGTTCATGTTTTGCAGGGTGATGTTGAGGCTGCACTTTTTCTTGCACATCCCCTGGTAGATTTGGGGGAAGATAACGGTTTCAAAGCGGAGGCGCGCATATTTTCGGCGAGATGCTTGATTGCAACCGGTTCTCCTGAGCAGGCAATCCAATTGCTGGAGGAAGAGGGAGATTTTCAGGATGCTACCTTAAAGCAGGAAGCGTGGCTCGTAAAGGGCAATGCCTTTTATGCTCTCGGCATGTACCTCGAGGCTGTTAACAGTTACTGGGAGGCCTTCAGGCTAAATCCCGAGGATTCAGAACTGCTTTTCCGCATTGCCTTAACCATGATCAAGCTGAACCGTCTGGAAGATGCCGAAAACGCCCTTCTGCGCCTTCAGGAAATCGACCCCTCCTATCCCGAATCTCAAAAACTGTTAAGCTTGATTCGCATGCAGAGGAGCCTCATGAGTCATTGAACTTCCACATGGTTAGGAGGCGGAAAAGTGCAATCATGTAACAAGGCAATTCTGATCGGATCCCCAGTAAGGCAAAAACCGGAAATCCTGGAATTGTTTTTACTTTCACTTCAGGCGTTGAAGAAGGAAGGTTACTCAATTGCCTACTGTCTGGTAGATGATAACGATGATGAACGTTCATCTCGTCTCTTGGAACAGTTCAGGGTAGAAAGCACAGATCTGGTCTGTGTTTTCAGGGTGAAGCCAAATGAAAATTTGCCAAATGAAAATTTTATAAGGGATGAAGTAACTCACCGCTGGACGAGCGAACTTGTTTGGCGGGTTGCTGCTCACAAAAACAGGATTATTAAGTACGCGCTGGCCAATGAATTTGATTATTTGTTCCTTGTCGATTCTGACCTTGTTCTCCATCCGCATACTCTGGTTCAGTTGGTGAACTCGGGAAAAGATATTATTTCAGAGATTTTTTGGACCAGGTGGCAGCCGGACATGCCTGAACTTCCACAGGTTTGGGGGTGCGATCATTATACTTTGTATGAACTTGCTCCGGGGGAGAAACTTTCCCCTGATTATGCCCGGCTCCGCCAGCAGGAGTGGTTGGAAAAGCTCAGGAAACCGGGAGTGTATCGAGTCGGGGGGCTAGGGGCGTGCACGTTGATTGCTCGCCCGGTGCTTGAAAGAGGCGTTAATTTTTCTCCACTTTATAATCTCTCTTACTGGGGAGAAGACCGGCATTTTTGCGTGCGGGCAGTTGCAAGTGGTTTTGAACTTTTC
>NZ_JABUEX010000126.1:0-3459 GCF_013314835.1 Syntrophothermus sp. | reverse complement strand
AAGCCGTTTCCAATTTCGTCGACTTTCTCGTCCAGCGCGCCGTGAACCAGGGGGCGCTCATCGAGGTGATCCGCCACAACCAGCCCCGCCTCCGGGAAATGGGCGGCATCGCAGCCCTCCTCCGCTTTTAGAGAAAGATTTTCAAACAGGGTCAGGGAAAGCAATATAACGTACTTCCGGCTCCGGGAAAAACCGGAGCCTTTTGTCTGGGCCTTTTCTCCCCTCCGGCGCAATGCCGAAGATTGTCGCAAAAGTGAAGAATTTTACGAGCAGGCTGAGCAGGACAGGGCCGCTCCGGCGTCGAATACTTTGGTTGCGTAATGCCAGATGTTTACAAAAATGGTATGACAATTTAGGACGAAAATCTCACAAAGATTTACGATGCTCTGGAGGCCGGGGGGTGAGCGCCTGTGAAAAACGAGCTCCTGGAAGAGATCGGCAGGTGGCGGGACCTCCTGCGGGGGGTTGGCTACAGCAGGAGCCAGATCCGGCAGATGATCAGGGAATATACCGGAACGGACGATCTGCGGAAGCTCCCGGAGGAGGACCTGGCGAAGGTTGTGAGCCTGCTGCGGGAGAGGCACGCCTTCGCCCTGCGCTGCCGCAATTTAAAATAGCTTTTTGCTCGATTTTCTTCCCGGTAGTTTGCCGGTTGAGGAACGAATTAGCAGGAATTTCGGAAGAAAGTCAGAATAGGTTATAAAATAAGGCCGGAGTCCGGACTCAGAAAAATTTTTAGCAAACCAGTGTGCTTCCGGACTCGTTTGTGGTATAATTTTGCAATAGGATTACTGCACCGGAAGCTGTGCCAGATTCAGGCAGCGCTCCGGCAGCTTTCTGTCTCCGATTCTTTCGAAAAAACTCGCAGAAAGGGGGTGAAAAAGGATATGGGCATACTTCGCACCAACCGTACCCTCCTCGGCAACATCGCCCTCGTGGTTTTCCTCGCCTTCCTGGTAACGCTGACCTTTGGGGTTGGTGCTCCGGCAGCATACGCTTCTAAAACTGTTCAAGTCAAGGATAAGTCGGATGTCTGGCAATCAGATACAGCAACTTTAAGAACCAACAGCGCAAAAACGCAGGTGGAGCTGACGATCAAAATATTTCCTCTTACGGCCGCGGAGTTCCAAAGTATTTGGTTTCAAATTAAAGATGGAGTAAATGTCCTCAAAACGGTCTATGCGAGAGACACGGTATACAGCAGCGCCTATGATAACGTATATGGTACCGTATATCAACTGGTTTACAATTGGGTTTATGCATTCGCCGATATTTTGCCCCATGCTTTTAGTTTGTTGGTATACCAAGATAGCCAACAACTTAAAACGATCACTTTGAACGTGGAGGCGCCACCACCTGAAAGCAGCGGGGGAGGTGGACCAGCGCCGGCACCCACTCCACCCGCGCAGGAAACTCCCACCGGAACAGCCGTTGTAGACACGCAGGCGGGAACCGCGACCCTGGCCGTTGATGAGACCAAGGTGACGGCCGTTCTCCAGGACCCCGCGCAGAACCAGCTCGTTTTAGAGATCCCGACCGCAGCAGGAATCAAGGAACACGCCGTCCAGATCCCGGCGGCAGTACTCGCCCTCGCGGCCGAAGCCGGGAAGGCCATCGTGGTCCAGGCGCCCACAGCACAGATCACCATTCCGCCCCAGGCCCTTGACGTGCCTGCCCTTAGAGAACTCCGCAAGACCGGCGAAAAGGTCCAGGTGGCCGTTGCCGTCAAGGAGGCACCGGAGGCAACGCAGGGGAACGTTGCCCTGGCATTGGCGCGTCCCGAGAACAGGGGCCTGAACCTGGTGGGGCCGGTGCTCGACCTGAGCGTTGCGGCGAAGGTTGAGGGGAAGGAGCCGGTCCCGATCACGAGCTTCAACAAGGCCCTCAGGCTGCGCCTGCCGTACGGTGAGGCTGACCTCAAGGGCGTGCCCGAGGCTTACCTCGGCGTCTACCGGATCGCCGGAACCACCCTTGCCTACGTGGGCGGCAGGGTCCTGGCAGCCGAGAACGCCGTTGAAGTCGAACTCTCCTCCTTCAGCTCTTACGCCCTCATGACGTACCAGGTCGCCTTTGCCGACACCACCGACCACTGGGCGCGCCAGGTGATCGAGCTGATGGCGGCGAAGCACATTGTCAAGGGAGTCGGCGCCAACCGCTTTGCCCCGGACGCCACGGTGACGCGGGCGGAGTTCGCGACACTGCTCGTGAAGGCCCTGGGCATCGCCGAGATGAAGCCTGCGGCCGGCAGGTTCAGGGACGTGGCGCCAGGCGCCTGGTACTTCGGCACCGTTGAGGCCGCGGCAGAGGCCGGCCTGCTCAAAGGCTACCCCGACGGCACCTTCCGCCCGGCAGGGAAGATTACGCGCCAGGAGATGGCGGCGATGATCGTCAATGCCCTCAGGTACGGCGGGAAGGATGTCGCCATCGGCAGGCAGGAGATCCAGCAGCTCCTCGGCCCCTACACCGACGCTCCGAGCATCGGCGGCTGGGCGGTGGAGGCTGTGGCCGTTGCCGTCAGGGAAGGGATCATCAAGGGCCGCACGGCGGCGACCATCGTGCCGCTGGCCAACGCCACCCGCGCCGAGGCGACGGTGATGACGAAGCAGGTGCTCTCCAGCCTCAACCGCATCTAGCCCTGCACTAGAATTCCAAGCCGCCTGCACCACCGTTTTGAGCCAGGCAAAAACGAACCCCCGGGGGCGACCCCGGGGGGTTCTCTTTTCTTCGCCTCCGCAGCCTTGCTGCAACCTCGCCTCACGGTTATCCTTCACAACTTTGTATCCATTTATCCCACGCTCTAACTCTCATCTAACTCTCCGGCCAGCCTGGTCAGGAACTTACCAAAGCGCTCAACCGCCCGGCACGTTCGAATTGACACCTGGGCCAGGTTTTGCATGAGGGGCGCGATTCTTTCCCATTCCAGGTGGTGGCCGTAAACATTCCGGAAAACGTGGCGAAAACGCAGGTATTCATCCAGTTCCTGGACCAGTTCCCTTGTGAGCAGGGGAGGGCGTACTCCTGGCACGTCAAGGGCCATGCTCTGCAAAAGGCGCCTGTGCCAGTCTTCGCCCCGGGGGCAGCCTCCGTTGATCACCTGCGCGATCAGCTCAAACCCGTCTTCGAGAGCTGTATAGAAATCATGCAGGATGCTTCCTGCTGCCCGGAGGTCGTAGATGTCGGGGTTGCTGCTCCTGGTCGCCAGCCATTCTCTGCCTTGCCGGGTAATTGTCTCGATCTCGTTAACCAGGGCCTGCAGTTCGCTGGCAAGGGTCAGCAGCCGGTTCCGGTCTCTCATAAAGGAGAATCCCCCTTTCCTGGACGGCCTCCTTCAGTGCCGCAGGGCAGGTATCCAGATCGATGAGGTCGACGTTTCGCTCCAGTTCCCTGTTCAGGCGGGCGAGGACCGGAAAATATTCCTTTGGCGAAAGACCTTCAACTGCTAGGTCGATGTCGGAATCC
>NZ_JABUEX010000125.1:0-3468 GCF_013314835.1 Syntrophothermus sp. | reverse complement strand
CCGCACCTGCTCCCCGTCCCCGTAGATCACCGGGGCCTCGCCCCGGAGCATCTTTTTCCCGAAGATGGCCACCACCCCGGCCTCCCCGTGGGGGTCCTGGCGCGGGCCGTAGACGTTCGAATAGCGCAGAGAGACGTAGGGCAGGCCGAAGACGCCCCAGTAGCAGGCAAGGTAGAACTCCGAGGAGAGCTTGCTCACCCCGTAGGGTGAGAGCGGCCCCTTGGGGTGGTTTTCATCCGCCGGGAGCCTCCGCGGCTCCCCGTAGACGACCCCGCCTGAAGAGGCGAAAACCACGCCCTTCACCTGGAAGCGGCGGCAGTTCTCGAGCACGTTCAAAAGCCCGATGATGTTCGTCCTGGCGTCCTCAACCGGGTCCGCAACAGAGCGGCGCACATCGATCTGGGCGGCGTGGTGGTTCACAAAATCAAACTTCCCCTCCCGGAAGATCTCCTCCAGCCCCGGCTCGCAGATGTCCATTTTGTAAAACTTCACCCCGCCCCGCAGGGCGGCCGCCAGGTTCTCCTCCCTCCCGGTGCTGAGGTTGTCAACCACGACAACCTCATGCCCCGCAGCAACCAAAGCGTCGACAACATGGGAGCCGATGAACCCCGCCCCGCCCGTCACCAGAATTCGCATCGCACACATCCTTTCTTGTTTTGCCCGAACGAAGAAAATCACGAAAGATCCTTCATTATTTCCAACAGGTCATTCAGAAATCCCGTTACCTGTTGCTCCACAGCCTCGGCAAGGGCAGGCATGTCTTTAACTAAATGGGCAAATCGTTTATATTCCAGTTGAAAACCGTAGATATTGCGCACCAGGTGCCTGAACTTCAGATATTCCTCCAGTTGGTGAAACAGGCTTTTATCGATTACTGGGGGGCGAATTCCCGGTAGCTCCACAGACATCTGGCGCAGTAATTTCTTGTGCCAATCTCCTCCTTCAGGCAATTCGCCATCCACTTCCTTGGCTATCAGCTTAAAAACACGCTCCACCGCCATGTAAAAATCGGCAAGGACGGAGGCGTACACTCTTTTTTCTATTTCAGGGTCCAAACTTTTTTTTCTCATGTCGCATAAGTTCTCTTTGAGCTGAAAAATATTTGCCAGTTCCTCTTCGATTTCATCGCGGAGCACCATCAGCTTCTGGATCATTTACATTACCAGCCCCTCGTCCTCGATTTTTCTCTTGAGAGTCTCGGCAACACTCTCAAGAGGAAGCAGGTCAACCTTGAAAGGGAGGGCAATCTGGGAAGCCTCCCAGGCCGCATCCAAATAGCGGCTTTCATCTATGCCATGGACGGCGATGTCGATATCCGAATGCCTCCAATACTTGCCTTTGACGAGCGACCCGAACAGGACAACCTTTCTTGCTCCGTACTTTGCCTTTAACATCTGAGCAATTTCAAAGGCCTTTTCCAGTGCCAGTCGCTGCTGCTCTTTCAGCTGCGCCTGCCTCTCCTCTTTTCTCTTCAACCAACCGGAGATGTATCTTTGCTTCTGCCGGTGATTTAACACGCCTCAGGCCTCCAGTTAAGTGTCAAGTCTTTCACCAGCTTTTTGAGCCTGGCCATGATTTTGTCACTTCGCCATTTTTTCCAGGCGGACAACTCTGCTTACGAGGTAATTGATATCTGCCAGGATGTTCTCTTCCCTGGCTATGATCTGGTCAAGCTTGGCGTTTTGCACCTCTCGATCATCGAAGAGCGCCCGGATTTTCTCGATAACCTCATTTTCGAGGCGTGTTTCAATTTTCAGCTGGCCTTTTTCCACATTCTCCAGCCGCGAGTCGACGTTTTGAAGGTGCGTTTCCACGTTGTCAAGGCGCACTTCAACCTGGCCCAGCCTTGAGTCGACGTTGTCAAGGCGCACTTCAACCTGGCCCAGCCTTGAGTCGACGTTGTCGAGGTGCGACTCAACCTGACCCAGCCGCGAGTCGACATTTTGGAGGTGTGATTCCACACTGTCCAGGCGCGACTCTACCTGGCCCAGCCTTGAGTCGACGTTGTCGAGGCGCGTTTCCACGTTGTCAAGGCGCACTTCAACTCGACCCAGCCTTAAGTCGACGTTGTCAAGGCGTGATTCTACTTGGCCCAGCCGCGAGTCGACATTTTGGAGGTGTGATTCCACTTGACCCAGCCGCGAGTCAACGTTGCCAAGGCGTGATTCAAGCCTGGACTGCCCCTCGGTAAGCACTTGAAGTTGCTTCAAGACCAGTTCTTGAAACTTCTCATTCTCCATTGTCCACGTAAACCCTCCCCCAATTTAAACATTTCTATTTCCTAAGTTATTCTCCTTACAATTAGCTTCACCAGGTTTTTCAGCCTCGCTTAAGCGGTACCGCTATTATAACATAACACGGGCCGCCAGCCTACAGACACCATTCATTTAACAGCCTCTTCCAGGGCGCCGGCCAGGGCGTCCACCACCAGGTCCACTTCGGCTCTGGAAAGATTGTTGTGGAGCGCAGGACCTCCACCACCGCCGCCACATCACTCTCGTCGATCTCCGGTGCCGCCAGCGCGATCCGCGCCGGAACCTTCTTTTCTCCATCACCGCCCAGGCCAAGGCTCATCTTTTCCTTCTCCTTCTCAACCCCGCCGGCCTCTTTTCTTGCGCCTCCGGCACGTGAGGTGAAAGGCTGCAACGCCCCTCTTCTTTCCGGAGAGTTCGGCCGCCCTCAGCATCAGAGGCCTCACCCACCGTGCGGAACTTCCAGACAATCTTGCACTTCGACAAAGGGGGTGGAAATTCCTGCCTCACCATTGGCCAGGCAGGCTTTACTGCCGCTCCCCGGCCCGGCCAGCCAGAACAGCGGCTGTCCCCCGTGCCAGCCAAAGCAAAGACGTTCCCATTACCAGAACAGAAGGCCCTCGATTTAACTGGAAGCTTGTTCCTGCCTTACGAAACAGCATCGCGGCCCAAGTCATTAAAGCGAAACCGGGGAGCATCAGCGCTGCTCCCCGGTATGAATACAGCTCAGGAACCACAAGCATCACCGGGACCAGGTTGGTAGTTAGTTCCCCTGACTACCGCTCCGGCTCCTCCTCCGGCAGCAGGCTCTCTTCCAGGGGGTTCAAGATTTTTAATGCGGTTCCACGGGTATTGTCGCCTGCCCCTTGGGGTTCAACTTGAGAATCCGCCTTGAAACATTCTCCACCCGGCTTCGTCTCCCAACAGCTCTTTTCGGGCGCTGTACCATCTCCACCAACCTCACTTTCATACATCTTTGTACTAACTATCAATGTACCGGCAAGTACGATCTTATCATGACTAATCCTGATTAAAAGGGACAGTCAAGGACAGATGCGGCTCTCATGAGTTCCCCCTTGCCCCCCGGTCCTACTCCGGCTCCCCGGTGTTACCAGATGACTTCCACATCATAGCGGCCAATTTGAGGATCTGCAGTGAGGATCGGGAGATTTTCCAACTGGGCCTGGGCGATGAGAAGCCGGTCAAACGGATCGCG
>NZ_JABUEX010000124.1:0-3524 GCF_013314835.1 Syntrophothermus sp. | reverse complement strand
GCTTTATCTATTCCCAGCTGCCGAAGCCCTGCAGCGGCAAGCAAAACAGCAATGCCCAATATAAAGAGCAATTTAAAAGCCCTGCGCATCGACATCACTTCTTGTTCTTTCTCTATTTCCGGCACAGATGGGTTACCCCTGCAGCTTCATTATAAAGCATTATTCACCGGCTGAGTTTCAAGTTGAATAAAACTTTCGTTTAGATTCATGTTTGTTGAGATTCATTATGTATGCTATTATATAACTGATGTAGTGCAACGCTGTATTTCCGGAGGGGAACAATGCCGCCTAAAATAACCGGCTGTTACATTCCTGCTGATCGTGCAAAGCATTTTGCGAAGCGGGCTTCACCGATTGAAGTGCACGAAGTTTTGGAAAATACCGAGTTCCCACCTTTATGGGTAAGAACCAAATCACTCGGGCGGTCACCGGCCTATCTGGTCTACGGGCGGACGGCAGAAGGGAGATATTTATTAATCCCAGGGATTGTACTCTCTGAGCCGCCCTTAAAGAACATGTTTATGCCGGTAACGGTGCGGGAAATGACCGCAAAGGAGCGCGATTATTACCTGAAACACATTTAGGGCGCGGCATAATGCCGGGCAGCCAATTGGAACTTTTTTAGAAACCCCACTGCTGGTTAGGAGGTAGATAGTGATGACAAGAAAAGAGGTGCCCGAGTTCAAAAGCATCGAAGAGATGGCGGAGTTCTGGGATACCCATGATGCCACCGAGTTTGCTGCCGGCGAGGTGGAGGCGGTGGAATACAAGCCGAAACGCCTTGTCCTGACAGTACGCTTTGACGCCGGAGACATGCTGGCCATCAGCAGGGAAGCGCGCCGCCTGGGGATGGACCGCTCTACCTTTGTCCGAATGGCAGTAAAACGATACTTTGAGGCCCAGCACTAACCGCAGTTGAGGATGATGCTGCAGGTGTTCAATCGCCGAAGACAATCCGGAAAAAGCCGTTTACTCCCCGGCTCTATAGCTATACTCTATATATAGGGATGTTATGCAGAGGTGTTTTCGAATGCAGCTGAACATCTACGTTCCGGAAAGCAAGAAGGATTTGCTCGACGTTCTGAGCAGGACCGCCGCCCGCACCGGCAAGAGCAAGAGCGAGCTCGTCATCGAAGCCCTCGAGCGGTACCTTCCCGCCGTTTCCCAGCCCCCGCTCGGACGGTTCAACATCTTGCCTTTATTCTGTATTCCATGCTAAAATGTATGCAAACTTAAATAAATGTTGGAGGGAAACCTGTTATGTATGATGCAGATGTGGAAACAGTGAAACTGGGCGCGCGCGGCCAGATGGTTCTGCCTGCCCGTGTAAGAAAGGAACTGGGGCTCTCCGGGGGAGACGAAGTACTGCTTAGAAAAACGGGGAACGTCGTGGTTGTCACTCCCAAACCTAAAAGCTACGCCGAGCGGCTTTTCGGTCTGCACCGCCAGGTCTGGGAGGGCGTTGACCCCGATGCTTACGTGAGGAAGGAAAGGGAGCAATGGGAAAGCTGAAGCAGGTGCTGCAGGGCCACAGGGTGATTGCCCTCGACACCAACTGTTTTATTTACTACCTTGAGGCAGGCGCCTGGGCGGAAGAGCTCAAAAGCGCGCTCTTTGCTCCTCTGGAGCGGGGGAAATTCCGGGCCGTCACCTCCGTGCTAACTGTTGCAGAAATCCTGGTCAGACCCAAAACACTGGGGCGCGAAGAGGTCTGCGAGGAATACCTGATGCTCCTCTCCTCTTACCCGAACCTGGAACTCGCCCCTTTTACGCTTGATACTGCCGTGCGGTGCGCCGGAATCCGCAGCAAGTACCGGGTGCGGACCCCGGATGCCGTTCAGCTGGCGACGGCGCTGGAAAGAAGGGCGACCCTGTTCCTCACCAACGACCTGGAGCTCCCGGAGCAGGTCGAAACCGTCCAGGTGGCTTTCCTGAGGGACCTGCTGCCACCGCTTCCGCCCGGCTCTCACTCCCTGGGATAGGAATGCTGGCAATGCTCTTCAGGAGGCGAATAATTTACCTCTACTTCTAAAGGCGCGATAATCGGTGTTTCTGTCACAACCGGCTCCCCGGCGTCCTCAATCAGCGCGCAGGATGCGAACCTGCAACCCCCCGGCCGGCAGCCAGGTATTCAATCGCTGAAGACAATCCGGAAAAAATATTCCACGGAGGAACGAAGCTCAGCTGCCGCTGACAAACTCGACCGCTGGCAGCGATGAAACCACGACGCGCGAGAGCTCTGTAATCCTGCTGACTTGATCGATGTCAATACCAACCAGGCGACCCTCGGAGTCAAAGTCGAGAACTACTCCTGGGGCGGCCTCCCTGGAATCGACGCTTACTTTTTCTGAAAGCTCAATATAAAGGGAATCGGTTTCCGGATAATAACACAGCTTCATCTTTTCCCTCCTTTTGCCGGCTTGAAATCCCTGTCTGGAAAGGCGTTATGAACGGTCTCGCCATCTTCCAGCGTCACTACACGGAGATATTTGCCGATCTCTGGCACAAACATCCAGTAACGTACCCGCCCATCCGGTTGCCTCTCGGTGTGTTCTGGGTTACGCAGAACCGCTTCGCACCATTCACGCCGGATATAGGGGCGCTTTCGCAAGACTTGCTCCTCAAAGTACCGGGTAGTCTTCAAAACCAAAACCTCCGTCGGTTTCAGTATAGCATCCTTCTCGTTAGAGTCAAGGCATCACCCGCGTTCGGGGTACAATACTAGAGGTCTCTCCTCCTTGACCCCTGCTGCTCCAGCGCGCTTTGCCTTCTCAAAGAATATACCATCTTCGAAGCCGCCTGGCGTGGGCGGACGCAAATGCTTGGGTCTACCTGGAAGGGCCACGCTGAAAATTCTTAAAAAACAAGGCGCTGCTCAAAGAAGCGGCCGCGATCTGGTGAACTCAACTCTTGACCAAAAAAAGCAATCCGCGTAATAAAGTAAGGAGCACCGACATGCACAGGATTAAAATGACCTCAAAAGGCCAGCTGACGCTGCCCAAACAGATAAGGGAGAAGCTTCGCCTGCGGCGGGCAGGTAATCGTCCATTTTGCGGCAGACGGAGAGCCGGTTCTTCTGGAAATCTTCGAGGCAGGGCATTTTCTCCTGCGCTCGCTTTCCACAATTGTAAAGGTAGCAGTCCCGTGAGGAGAACTGAAAGAAGCGGCTGAAAGATAATTTTTCGTGGTATGGTATAATGAAATTTGGCAATCAACCAAAGGAGGTGCTTTAGGTGGCTTTTCTCATCCTTACCGAATATATCGAGCAAGGCATGGCGCAGGCCGTTTACGATAAGTTGGAGGATGGCACCTTCGCCGGGCGCATCCCGCTCTGCCCCGGCGTGGTTGCCTTTGGGAATACGCTGCGGGAATGCGAGAGGGAACTGCGTTCGACCCTCGAAGAGTGGATCCTTTTGGGGCTTAAACTCAAACACCCCCTGCCGGTGATCGGCAACATTGACCTCAACCAGGAGCCGCGCCATGACTCGCTGGGCGCCCTGTAAACGCCGCGATTTTATCAGCCG